>CALCCH010000618.1 GCA_937899855.1 uncultured Saprospirales bacterium
GCTCGCAGAATCCCAAGGGGGTTATCTCCACATCTCCAAATGTACCGACCGCAGCAGCCGCCGTTCGGCTCAGGTAGCCTCCGAAAGTAACAACAATACCCAATTACAACTGTCTCCCAACCCCGCCCGAGAAGCACTTTACCTGCAAATGACGGGGGCCAAAGCGGGGGCAGCATTACGCCTCCAACTCTTTGACGCCCAGGGCCGCGCCCGGGCCCTACCCACGCCCCTTCCCGCAACCACCACCGGCACCTTCCAGTACCGACTGGACCTGGATCAGCTGCCCACCGGCTGGTACTTTGGTCGCCTGCAAGTGGGCGCCCACTACGAGACTTTCCGTTTCCTCAAGGTAGAGTAAACCCCCTCTATCCAGCGGTAAGAACAATTGGATCAATTAGCGCTGTACCGCTAAAAACGTCAAACAACGATGGCCCGGTTCTGATCCAACCGGGCTTTTTTTATACCCCTACGAAAAAAGGGTTGAAGTCATCTTTATGACTGTCAACCCTTGACTTGGAATTATGAAAACAAACTCAAAAAGAAAAAAATAGTACGTTGGGTTTTCGGTTTTGGGAGGTAGTTTTACTCCTGAAAAAAATCATGTTTAGTTCTGAATTAGGGATGTAAAACGCAAATGTGTGTCCGTTTCTACCTAAGTAGACTGACATCTCCACGGTAACGTTGCGTGAGACCGTCAACAAACTCCAATTCGGCAAAGTAGGTGAATACCCCGGGCGACATCCGCTGGCCCCGGAAATTGCCATCCCAACCAATGCCCGGATCATTCGTACGCCCCCCCTGCTGCACAAACACCTCCTCCCCCCAGCGATCGTAGATCCGCAGCTGGCGAATTTGGCGAACGCTACTGGGATCGGAATGGATAAAGAACCAGTCGTTGACCCCGTCGCCATTGGGGGAAAAGACGTTGGGAATGTATACCCTCCTCTCCTTGCGCACCCGCAGTTGGGTGGCATCCCCCAGTACGCAACCGTTGGTGTCGATCACGGTGAGGGAGTAGTCGGTCCAGTCGTAAACTAGGGCCGTGGGTTCGAGGCAGTCGGCGCAGTCGAGGCCCTCGGCGGGCCACCAGCGGACGGAGTCGATCAGAGCGGAGGGCAAATTGGTCAGTACTTCGAGCTCCGCGCTTTCGCCCAATTCGACCTCAATAATGGGGTCGAGTAAGACAAAGCGCTCGGTGAGGAAGGGGATGCGAAAAGGCTGGCGCAATTCACATCCGTTGAGGTCCTGGACCACGAGCTCGTAATCGCCGGAAGCCAGCCCCGTCCGCAGGCTGTCGCTTCCGAAGGTAGCACCCCCGTCGTAGGAATAGAGGTAGGGAGGAAAACCACCCACGATATCCCGTACCACCAGGGCCCCCGGATCGCCGTAGCAGGGCGGTGCCTGGAGCAGCAAATCGATGGCCTCCGGCCGGTTGTCTTCTTCCTCCACCCAAACCTCAGCCACCGCCACGCAACCGTTGGCTTGGTCGGTCACGTAGAGGTAGTAAAGCCCCGCCTCCTCCACCTCGACGCGCAGGGTCAAACTATCGTCCCGGAAGACACCCGTAGCGCTGGCCCACCGATACGTCAAATCCACCCCCTCCGAAGAGCCACTGCCATCCACGTATACGAAGGACGTGTTGCAATCTAAGCGTTCGGGGGCCGTCGCCCGGGCCAGCGGTGCCACTTTGTTCTCCACCACCACCGTTTGACCAGTATTGCGACAGCCATTGTCCAGGTCTTCAATTTCGAGTCGGTAATCCCCCGAGCGATCCACCAGCGGCTCTAAGCTCGTCGCCCCACTGAGAATCTGCCCCCCGTTGCTGGCCGTCCAGCGGTAGGAAAATTCGGGACCGGTCACCGAGGCCCTCGCATCCAGACGGACGAGCGAGTCGCGACAGTTGATTTCATCAGGTGGCGCAATCGACAGCGCGGGCCGGGTCGTATCGGCCACGATTTGGAGGATTTCGGTAGCGGTACAACCATTCGTGATATTGGTGACCTGCAGTTCGTAGGTACCGGGACGGTCGAGGCTCAGCACCGCCTGATCGGTCGGTCCTGGAATGCTCGCGTCCGGGCTAGACCAACGGTACAACAGGCTGCCCAGCGGTTGGGAGGCACTGCCATCGAGGATGGTACTGGTGGTGGTACAGGACAGGGGCAGGGGCCCCAGCGGGATGATCTCCGCCTGGGGGGCGAGGGTATCCACGAGTACCAAGGCCGTCGTGGTGGCCGCACAGGCCGTCGGCAAATGGGTCACGACCAAACGATAGGTCCCACCCGCCGTCACGAGCGGACGGAGGGTGGTCGCTCCGGATACAATTTGGCCATCCGGGGTCGACCACTGGTAGGCGTACGCGCCTCCGGTCGAGCCATCGCCTATGATGGTGATCTCAGTTTTGGAACAAGTAAGCACTTCGGGGTCGTTGGCGATGGCAAAGGGGATGGTAGTCGACAAATCAATCCGAAAACTATCGCTGATGGTACAGGCATTGGCGTCGGTGATGGTGAGGGCGTAGAGGCCCGCGGCCAGATTTTCCAGACGGGGGACGTTTCCACCACCGGGTTGCCACTGATAGGTGTATGGGGCTTGTCCGCCGTCCAGCTGCACTTCAATCGCTCCATCGTTGCGCTCGGTACAGCTCAGGCTATCGACGCTAGCTTGTAGGTCAAAAACGAGCGGTCGAACGCTCGCCAAACCGAAGGTAGACCCCGCACAGGATTCGTTGTTGACGGCAAGCAGTTCGTAATCACCGGTAACGGTAGCCTCCAGGGTGTAGGGGTTTACCGTAATGTTGTCGATCGGCGCTTGTGGCACGCCGTCGATGCTGTAAGTGATGCGGTGCGTTCCCGCATGCGAAAAGGAAATGGTTAAAATGGCGGGGTCCCCTTCGGGACATATTTCGTAGTCGCCACTGATGATGGCTTCGGGGGTTTGGATAAAGGTAATGTCCACCGAATCGCGGATGCTGCGACCACAGTAGTCGGTGACGGTGAGGTAAAAAGTCGTATCGCGATCGACGAATACGGAGGCTTGGGGATCGGTATCTCCACTGCTCCACTGGTACTGAAAATCGGGCAGGCCACCACTCAGGCTGACGTTGAGGTCGATGGTAGCGGGGGCACAAAGGGATTGGGGAAACAGCTCCAGCGCCAGGGGTACGGGATCGGTGATGGTCATCTCGACGAAGGGGGTGGCACAGGAGCAGGGGGCTTCGAGGTCGAGGATGATGGTTTCGTCGGCTTCGAAAAGGGGATCGTCGTAAACGTTGACGGGTAGGTAAAAGAATTCCTCCCCGGCGGGAATGACGATCGAGTCCGGCAGGGCTTCGTAATCGCTACCGGGGGTGGCCGTACTGCTGTTACTGATGGTATAGCGTACGGTGAGGTCGGTACTGAGGTCCCCGTCCTGCCGTTGGAATACAAATTGACTCCCGGTACAGCCCTCGTAGGCCCGTCCGCCGAAGGCGGTGGGAAAATCGGTTGTGGCGTCGGCGGCACCACCGGCGTTGAAGCTGTTGGCCCGGAGGAAGACGGCGGAGTCGAAGCGGCGGTCGGCCACATCGGCGATCGCCAACTTGATGCGGTAGGTTTCGCAGGGGATCACGTCGGCCCGGGCGGTCAGTACGGTGGTGAAGCCATCGAATTCGATAAAATCGTTGGCCGGACCGTTTTCGATGGGGTGGTTGTTGCACTCGAGCGCTACGAAGGGAAAGAGGGTAAAGTGATTGGCCGGAATGTTATTGACGTAGTAGTTGGAATTGCTGAGGTGGTTGACACTATTGATGGAGATGTAATCCGAGCTGCCGGGAATGAGGGCAATATTTTCCGCTTGGTTGCTGAAGGGGCCGTTGATGCCGGGACCACTGATAAAAAAGCCAAAGACATCGTTAAAATTGGAGTTGACGTATTCGCAATATTCTTCCGAGGCAAAGACGTAATCAAAGCTGACTTCTGCGGAGGTCGGTACAAATTCAAACTCCAGGATTTGCAGATCGGTGAGGGGCTGGGTATAATTGATCAACTGGCTGAGGTCGGGATCGAAGTCCGAGGCGTTGATGGGCTTTAGTTCGGTGGTGGCGCTGTTGACTGCGTTGCGCCCCTCCGCACTGGTGGTCCGCCCGGTGGAGAGGATGATGCCTTCCTCGATGTTGATGGAGCTGCTACCGGAGGAGAAGTAGCCCAGTCCACGGGCGTAGCCGTCAAAGTTGATGGAGCCGGGATCGACCGAGAAGCAATTGCCGCTGACGAAGATGTCTTCGACCAGGGTATTGGCCGAATAGTTGGGATCGGTTTGGAGGCTCGTCAGGGCGGGGTCGAATACGGCTTTGCGGGGGGGTGGGGGGCAGGACAAACAGCCCAAGGAAAGTGTGGAAGCTACGCTCGTTCCCATAGTATTGAACAATTCGATGGTGGCGCAGTCTTCCTCCGCAATAAACGTCTCCCACTGATCGGTTTTTGGGCGTGTATTCGACACGCCTGGGAGCCGCCATTGCACTTTCCCCTTCGTATGCGGTGAGGCAGTCACCAAGATAAAAGAATAGCGTTGACCTTTTTGTAAGCCACAGATGGACAGCAAACTATGATCCGGACGCACCGATAGGGCCAGACGAGCTTGAGCAGCGTCGAGGCGCAGGGTATCGGATACGTTCGGGACGGAATCATAATTTGTATCTAAAGCAGCGACGGATACGGCTCCACTCCAAACGAGGAAGCAGAGTACCCATTTGACACCAGATACAATCATGGTTGTTGGGAAGATTTTTTTCGACACCCAGGACAGCGCGCTTGCCCTGCGGGTCGATCGTTAGTTATTCGCACTGGCGCCCACCCCACGCGGGAGCGGACCCCAATAATTCCAAGCAGCGACGGCCTCTTTTGGCGGTCGGTATACAACGACGGCTCGCGGTACCCCCGGTAGTTGGGTCCTGGACGGCCGCTTTTATGGTGGAGATGCTTTGGATGACGGACACGGGGGCAGTGTTACCTCAGCATCGCTAGCCAAAGGATCAGTGATCGACGTAGAGCCGAGCACCAGTAATACACGGGAATGGGTGAGAAAGGGACACTAACGGTTGACGGTAGGTAGTACCGAAAACGGTTGGATAGTGTGCGTCAGTAAATCACGGGAAAGGGTTTCTCAGAGCAACAAATACGATTCCCGGTAGCGGAATGCGTTTGTCATAAATCCAAGTAAAGATAGTTTGTTGGGTGAGGGTATTTGTAGTGGATCACTTTTGTGGACCCTACCCTCTTCAGTTCACTCGGGATAAAAGTAGCCAATATTTTTGGAACGCCAAAATGGGAAAGTGAAAAAATGGAGTTTACCCGGAGGCAAACCCCATCATCAAAAGGGACTAAAAACAAGTGTTTTTGAGACAAAACTACCGGGGTGGCGTTCGAGCCCTACCGTTCCAACGGTCGGGCGAACGCACGATCCTACTCGACGAAGTGACTGATATTCCAGTGGCAAAACGAAGCTTACCAACTAGGAGGTAGGGACTACAGTAACTTAATACCGGGGCTAAAGAAAAGGATAGCAGGAGGGTTCATTGTTTTCCTTGGAGGGAGAAATAAGCACTGAAAAAGCGGTACTAGAAGCCATCTCAAAATGTTTTTGTTAGCGAGGGAGCGGTCATTTACGTCCCTACGAGGCGCCAAAACGGAGTCCCGATTCCTATCGGGATGACGCTTTTGGCAACGAAGTAGGGGCGAAAATGACC
>CALCCH010000619.1 GCA_937899855.1 uncultured Saprospirales bacterium
GCTCCCCCCACCCGAGGCGCGCAGCATCCCCGATCCACAAGCGATTCCGCAGTAAACAGTAAGACGTAGGCGGAACCCAGCCCCTCCTTCCCCAAAAAGCGTCAGCATTATTGCAAGTTATGGGTATACGTCTACCATTTCCCCCCATGGTTATTGATTCTAATATCCATGAACACATGAAAACCAAGATTCTCACCATCGCTTTTTTACTGCCCATTCTGGCATTCGGCCAGGATCAAACCGACTTTGTCGCTACCAATAATGCCAAAAAGTCGTTGCAGTACGCCCAACAATTCATCAATCAGAATAACTACGACCGCGCCCTCAAGCAATTGCGCCATACCCTTAAGATCAAGGAGGATTTTGCCGTAGCCTACCGCGAAATGGGCAAGGTCCTGCTCGAATTAGAGTTCTTCCCGGAGGGCAAAGAAGCCTTCGAACGCTCCTTCGATCTAGATCCCAAACTCTCGCGGGCCGCTTACTTCGAATGCGGCGAATGTTGTTTCCGCACCGACGACCTAAGCCAAGCCCAATACTACTACGACAAGTACCTCGAAATGGAAGGCAAGAGCTACGCCAATGTCGATAAGGAGGCCGGTATGGAAATCACCTACGACCTCCGCCTGCGCGAACGCCGGGCCAACATGGACTACCTCCACAGCCTGGATCGCAGCACTTACGCCGAGGTGGCCGTGGTCAACCTCGGGGCCGCCATCAACAGCCCGCACGATGAATACCTGCCTACCATCACGAGCGACGGGCTACACCTCGTCTTTACCCAAACCGATGCGGTCGAAGACCAAAACGTCATGCAATCCGAAAAAATGGGCGGACAGTGGGAAAAAGCCCGCCCCTTCAATAACATCAATACCGAAAACAACGAGGGCATGGCCCGCTTCGCCGCCCACGGCCAAGCTTTCTACTTTGCGGGCTGTATGCGCGCCGATACCGAAGGAGGCTGTGACATCTACGAAGCCAGCCTCGACCAGGGGCGCATCGAGTCCATCAGCCGGATGGATGGGCACCTCAACTCCCAGGCCTGGGATTCCCAACCTTCGATCACTTGCGACGGTCAGTTGATGTTTTTTAGCAGTACCCGACGGGGAGGCATGGGCGGTGCCGACATTTGGTTTAGCCGCCGCCGCCCCAATGGCGAGTGGTCCGCCGCCGAAAATATGGGCTCCATCAATACGCCCGGAGACGAGGAAGCCCCCTTTATCTCTAGCGATGGTAAAACCCTGTATTTTACCTCTACCGGACACCAGGGACAGGGCGATGGCGATCTGTTTATCGTTCGCAAGGAAGGCTCGCGCTGGGGGCGGCCCGTCAACCTGGGCTACCCCATCAATTCTCCCGCCAAGGAGCTGGGCATCTACGTTCAGGGCGATGGGATTACGGCTTACTTCTCCTCGGCGCGCGCGGGCGGACAGGGAGGTATGGACATTTACCAGATCGAATTGCCCGAGGCCTTTCGCCCCGATCCAATCGTACACCTGGAGGGCAAGGTGGTGGATGAAGAGACCGGGGCGCCCATCTCAACGACGGTCCGGATCGGTCGCAACAACCAGCGGGTGGAAGTCCGGTCGGACGAGGATGGCTGGTTCTTTCTCTGTTTGCCCGGCAACCTGGCTTACTCCTTTATGGCACAGGAAGAGGGCTACGAGCACTACATCTCGGCCGTTTACCTCAAGGCCCAGGACAATGCCACCCCGGTCAAGGTGGACGTCACCCTACTTCCCGAGCGGGCGCCCAAGCCGGAGCTGGTGTCGCGGGGTCCCGAGATTAAGGAAAAACGGGTGCAATTCTTTTTTGGTTTCGACTCGTACGAGATTAACGAAAAAACGCGTCAGGACCTGGATCAATTGGCCGATTTCCTCCAAAAGGACCAGCAGTGGGAAGTGGAAGTAGTGGGATACGCCGATAAAGTGGGCGATGCGGCCTACAACCAACGCTTGTCCGAAAAGCGGGCCCGCGCCATTGTCGACTACCTGACGGAGGCCAAAGTGGAGGTGCTCCAACAGGTGGTCCGCCGCGAGGGTTTGGGATCCATCGAAGTGATCGACGACAACTCCGGTAACAAAAGCCGCCGGGTGGACGTAATTTTGAAGAGAAAGTAGTATTTTACTGCTAAACCCCCCTATGCCCGCTGGTGGTAATTGGAAAGAAATGTTTCACGCCGCTCAAGACGGCGATTTAGAGCTCGTCGGCTATCACCTGCGGATGGGCGTAGACCCCAATTACCAGCATCCCGAATATTTTACCAGTGCCCTGATCGAGAGCATCCGCCTCGGTCGTTTACCCGTTACTCGTTTTTTACTCGACCACGGCGCCGATCCAAGCATCCCCGAAGGCTTTAGCACGGACACGCCCTTGCGGATTGCCCGTACGGTCGATAACCCAGCGGCCGTGCGCCTCCTGGAGTGGTACTTGCTACCCGCCGATCAGCGCCCTGCCCCCCGTAAAGTCTTGCTCACCGGTGGCAATCGCGGCATTGGCCGGGCCATTGCGGAGTCTCTACTGGTGGAGCAGCACGAGGTGGTTTTGGTCGTCCGTCGGGAATCGGAGGCGCAGGCCTGCGTGGAAGCCCTCCACCAGCGGACCGGCAATCCCCACATCCATTACCTGCTGGCGGACCTGTCCAGCATTCGTCAGTGCCGGGCCCTCGTCCAATCCGTAAGGGATACCCATCCCGATATCGATACCCTCATCAATAATGCGGGGGTGTGGATGTCAGAAAAAAAGCTCAACGAAGATGGTTTGGAAATGACCTTTATGGTCAACTACCTGGCGCCGCACCTGCTTTGCGAAGGACTCTGGTCACTGCTGCGAGAAAGGGTTGGGGCGCGGATCGTCAACGTCAACTCTGCCCTCTACCGCCGGGGCAAACTTCGGGCAGACCAAACGCCCTACGGTCGGGATTTTGGTAGCTTCCACAGCTACGCCACCAGCAAATTGTGCAATGCCATGTCGACCCTCGATTGGGCCGAACGGCTGGCGGAAACCGGCGTCCGGGTCAACGCCATCCATCCGGGGGTGATCCGCACCGGTTTGGGCGACTCCGATCACTGGCTCAGCAAGTTAGTCAAGTGGTCCAAACGCTTTTGGAAGGCCCCCACCGAGGGAGCGCGGGGCCCCGTACGGCTGGCCACCAGCCCCGATTTAGACGAGCTCCACGGGGCTTATTACGACGAGCTGCGACCGGTAGGCTTTCACCAGCGAGCGCGGGACGCCAAGGCCCGGGAAGCACTGCGCCGGGAGACGGCGGCCATCCTACAAAAGGCAAATCCATCCTGACTAGGCTGTCACTAGTCGAGAAAATAAGTTAAAATTTAGGGTAGTTTGAGTGATAATTTTATCTTTGGCCCATTCAATTAAACGACCTAGACTTATCTGAGAGAGAAGCCTCATCGCTGTTGTTGCATGAATTCAATCAACAGCGCTAAAGACCTGGATTTGAAGAAGATAATAGCAAATCTCAAACGCAAAAATCGCAGTAGGAATTGGCGGCGCATCAAATTTGGAAACGTTTTCCTCGCCATGGGTTTACCCCTCTTCCTCTACCTGATGCTCCACCTGTTCAGCACCCCCGCGACGGCCAAGGTAAACCCTCCCGAAAAACCCGTGGAACTCGGGGCCTTCGAAATCATCATTCCCACCCTCAAGTACGGTTTTGCCCTGGACACCTTTCAAATTCAGGAAGGCGTCATCGAGCACAATCAGTTCCTGGCCGACCTGCTACTGCCCCACCGGGTGGACTACCTGGCAATCGACAAAATTGCGCGGGACAACAAAGCGGTGTTTGACGTTCGCAACCTGCGGGTGGGTAAGACCTACACCATCCTCAGCCGCGATACGGCGGTCGGTGCCGATTACTTTATCTACGAACCAAGCGTTTACCGTTACTTCGTATTTGACCTGCGAAGCGATCATCGCATTCGCGAGGTGGAACGCCCCATCGAAACCCGGGTGGAACACGCCGCCGGAGTGGTCAATTCCTCCTTGTGGGTCACCATGACCCAAAATGGCTACAGCCCCGATCTGACCGCCCGGATGGAAGACGCCCTGGCTTGGTCGATCGACTTTCACCACATCCAAAAGGGCGATCGCTTCAAATTGGTATACGAGCGAAACTACATCGATGGACAAGCGGTGGGCGTTGGCAAAATTCACGCCGCCCATTACCAAAACCTGGGCAAAGATTACTACGCCATCCGCTACGAAAATGAACGTCACGACGGCTTCTACGACCTGGAAGCTCGCCCCATGGAACGGGCCTTTCTAAAGGCTCCCGTCAAATATTCCCGCATCTCTTCGCGCTACAACCTACGGCGCTACCATCCCGTTTTGAAGACCATGCGCCCGCACTTCGGAACCGATTACGCCGCTCCCCGGGGCACGCCAATCTACGCCGTTGCGGACGGTGTGGTGACCAAGGCCAGCCGGACGCGGGGCAATGGCAATTACGTAAAGATCAAGCACGATAAGGTATACCAAACCCAGTACCTACACATGCAACGGCACGCCAAGGGCATCCGACCGGGGGTTCACGTCAAGCAGGGAGAAGTCATCGGCTACGTCGGTTCTACCGGTTTGGCCACGGGTCCCCACGTTTGTTTCCGCTTTTGGAAGAATGGCCGCCAGGTCAACCACCTGCGGGAAAATTTACCCCCTCCCGAACCCATGCCCGAAGCGGAAATTCCCGCCTTTGAAAAAATCCGTGATACGCTAAAGGCCACGCTCGACGCGATTGTCTATCCCGAGTCCTCCCGGACGACCGAGGAGCAAAAAGAAATACCAAAAGGGGACGTACCTGAGGAAGAGAATCCACCGGCGACGAAAGAAGATGCGGTAAGCGATACGGATCCCGTGCGGGAATCCAGCAGGGCAGTGGCGGGCTAACGGGCTTTTTCGAGTGTAAAACCAAAGGTCGATCCCACATCCACCATGCTCCGTACGTTTACAATTTGCCGGTGCGCATCGATGATATGCCGAACGATGGAGAGGCCCAATCCCGACCCCCCTTCCGAACGCGAACGGCTTTTGTCTACCCGGTAAAAACGATCAAATAGGTGAGGCAGGTGCTTTTCCTGGATACCAATGCCGTTGTCCGCCACTTCGATGAGGATGTTGTTGTCCATATCGTAAAAACCCACCTTGGTTTGTCCCTCCTCCTTACCGTATTTGAGCGAATTGTTGATGAGATTGGTCAGTACCTGCCGGACGTTTTCCCGGTCGGCCTTCACTAGGAACGGATAATCGGCGCCCTCCTTGAGGATCATCCGGATGTTTTTCTCCTTGGCCCGCATTTCCAAATCATCAAACACCTCCATGGTGAGGGACTTGATGTCAAACTCCTGAATGTCGAGGATCAACTGCCCCGATTCCAAACGCGCAATGGACTCCAAGTCGCTGACGATGGTCTGGAGGCGGTCTACGTTTTTGGCGGCTCGGGAGAGGTAGTGGTAGTTGATGTTCTCGTCGTAGAGTCCGCCTTCCAGCAGGGTGTGGAGGTAGCCCTGGATGCTAAAGAGGGGGGTTTTGAGCTCGTGGGAGATGTTGCCCATAAAGTGGCGCCGGTAGGTGGCCAGGCTACGGAGCGATTTGATTTCCTCCTCCTTGTCTTCCGCCCAGTCGACCACCTCTTTTTCGACCTCTCTGATGAAGTCTCCATCCATATCGATGGAGTTGATCTTATCATTGTTGACCACCTTAAGGCGGTGGA
>CALCCH010000620.1 GCA_937899855.1 uncultured Saprospirales bacterium
AGTTTTCCGCCTGCGTCGTATGAATGGCTCCGTCCTCGTTGTCATTGGTGACGGTATAGGCATTTGTATTCCACACCTTTACGGCTTCGCGACAGGGATACAGCCCCGACTCGTACACGGTGATAAACCCATTGCAAGTCACCACCATTTCCGCAGCCCCATCTCCGTCGACATCCCCGATTGTGGGATACTCCATTCCGGTTTCGCTCGCACAGGTGGCGGGGCTGTTGCCCGTCGCCAATAAGATGTCCGGTCCACTCGGAAAACCACCCGTTGGGAAGCCGTTCCCCAAGCCCCGGAAAACCCGCAGTTGCGGTAGGTCGCGGTAGCAAATCTCGTAGCGGCCATCGCCCTCAAAGTCGAAGGAGGTAATCTGAGTATGCCCCGAATTGTCCGTCGTATTGTCCAGCCAGATGATGTTGCCAAATCTACCCGCCGTCACAATATCTTCGATCGCAAAGATGGAACGCTTACTCACCATCGCCATTTCGGGATAGGGATCGGTATCGAGGTTGGCAATGGTAATCCGCCCCCCAAAGTCGCTGGTATAATCGAACAAGCCACCACCGAGCAAGGCATTGGTCTGTAAATCCCAGATGATGGCCTCGCCCGTACCGTAGTTGGCAATCACCCCATCGACATCGCCATCCAAATCCATATCGGCAATCGAGACGTTGGCGGTGGGGCCCCAGTTGGAGTTGGGCTGTTTGCGGACGAGCACCCAGCGTTCGTTGTTAAAGTCATAACGGTAAATGTAACTGCCGTAGAGCAGCTCGACATTCCCCTGCCCCGCCGGTGCATTGCCCGGATCGGCATCCGCCGTAAAGGCGTACAAACCCTTACCCTGGGTGTGCAGCGTAGGCAAGTCGCCAGGATAAACGTAACCCGTCAACGCGTCCACCATACGCCCCCCGTTGGGAATCAATTCGGCATCCCCATCATTGTTCAAATCCAAAATATCGAGGTGCCGCCGCTCGGCGTAGACGCAGTCCGTAGTGGTTTCCCAGACCTTGATGATCTGGTTCCCCGCCGCCTGGTATTCCCAGCGCTGCAATTGTCGACCCACCGGCACAAAAATATCCACCACGCCATCGCGATCGACATCCCCCAATGCCAAGCCCCCTTCTTTAAAGACAATGTTGCCCCCTACATTGATGGTGTGCTCCACCCCACAGGTAGTCGGATTGAGTACCACAAAACCATTGGGATTGTCCTGGAGCAAGACCACCAATTCAGTCTCCCCATCGCCATCCACATCGGCAAACATCGGCGGGGCGTAAGTGGCTACGCCACTGTTGAGGTACTGACACTGCACCACCGGTACGTATTCCGACTCCGACCACTGTACAATCGGGGCCAAGCAGGGCTCGGTCGGTGGCTCTTCCTCCTGACAAACGTAAAACTGCAAACAGACCACCCCGCGAATCCCCAATTCGTTTTCTACCAAAATCTGTACATTGTCCACTCCCGTAAAACCATCGACGGGCTCATACTCAAAGCAAAGATCCGCCGTAGCGGTGATGCGCTTGGTATTGGGCCCCGCGTCAATCGAAACGATCTGGTTGTTGATGCCACAACTCTCAATGTCCAAACAGTGGGTCAGCATCCCGCCCCCACAAATCGTGTCGACCAGATAAGCGGCCGTGGGCAAACCCGTTTCGGGGTGGAGAATATTGATCTTTTCGTCAAAGCTATTGAGGTAACCAAAGGTTCCCGACAGGGGACTTCCCACCATCAAACCCGCCGAGAAATAGGAATCGGACAGGACGATGTTGTTGGCACCCAAAGTGCTCGATTGGAAAAGTACCGAAGAATAACCCGGCAAACCCGGTACGGGAATCGCCGTGGCTCCCACCGTTCCACTGTTGTACAAATCGCCATTGATCGTCAACGAGCTGAGCCCCGCATCTTCAATCACCACGTACACGATGATATCGCCGGTAAAGAGATTGGAAAAGTCGACCCGGCGCGAGCCCCGACAAGCCCCAATTGGCGATACCAAACCCATTCCCACTTCCTGGCTAAAGAGCCCCGAAACGTGGTAGACGTAGGTGGGACGCGAGGTTTCAATGTAGTGTGGCGTTCCCAAGCTTCCACTCAAATTGTACTGATAGTACTCGCCCGCATTGATCGTTGCCAGGGGCGTCGTACTGCCGTTGAGGAAAATTTCGGTACCGTTTTCTACTCCGACGATGATACCGTAGTCGTAAGCCGTGGGCACTTGCCCCCGGATCAACACGTACTGGTCCCCGATGCGCTGCACCGGTACCAACATGTCAATCCCCCCGTCGCGATCTACCGTCCCGGGCTGCGAAGAGTGCTGCGAGCCACTGACCACCACGATGGGTTTGTCACTGGTGACCAAACTTCCGGTAATGGTTTCGTTCTTGTCGTTGTCGCGTAAGAGAAAGGTCTCGCCCTTATCCAGCGTGACGGTATGCGGACTCGTTACGTTGACCAAATCCGCATCGAAGGTAAAGGTCACCTCCGTATTTTCTTGCGTCGCAATGACCGAGATAAAGTGGTTTTCTCCCGGACTCACCTTATTGGGATTGGTGTACAATTGACTTCCCGTACGGAAGGCACGGCCCATGGCTTCCTCGCCCTTTACCGTCATCAGCACCTTGTTCCACACCCCGTCGATGACGTAGAGAATCTGCACCGGTACGTCCGAAGAAATGACAAAGCCCCGGCTGAATTCGATGGCCGTATCGTTGGGCGTCTGCATGAGGTCGATGGTCAGGGGAATGGAAAGGGGATTGCCCGCATCAATGCTGTAGTCGCGGTTGAAGGTGACCCCATCGCCCGTTTGTACGTTGACCTTGGCGTTGGGATAACTGGTCGAAATTTCAAAGTGCGAAGGTTGGTTCACCCGCGACTCGGGCGACTGCCAAACCGGTGGTACGTAGTAGTAATAACCGTCGCAGGAAATGTTGATGTCGTAAGAGGGGCAATCCAAATCCACCTCGTCGACGATGCCGTCGCAATCGTCGTCAATGCCATTGTCGCAGATTTCGGTATTGAGGAAGAGTTCGAGGCGAATCAAACTGTCGCAACCGTAGGAAGAGGTCAACACAAAGTCGTAGGTCCCCGGATCGGTCAGGACGGTATCGGCTACGGAATAGCTGCCCCCCGTACACACCGAAGTTTGGATGGTCGTATCCACCGGCGGGAGGTAAATGACGGTTTCGATAACGGTACTGTCACAGCCGTATTGGTTGATGTAGGTCTGCGCGTTGGTACCCGCCGAGTCGACCGCACAAGTATTGGAAGTCAGGTAAATGGTTTGGCTCGGCGCCAGCGACACCGTATCCGTTACGATGCTGTCGCAACCGTTAGCTGCGGGGTAAACGGTCGTGAAGATGCCCACCTGCCCCGGATCACAAGTCGTACTCGCCGTCGTACTGCTACTGCCGTTGATCAAGCTGACCAAGGTCACCAGCGTCGAGTCGCAACCGTACTGGTTTTGCAAGGTGTCAAAAAAGACCCCCGTCATGGTGGGATCACAGGTCGTGGCATTGAGGTAGGTCGTATCCTGAGGGGCTAGGCTGAGGGTTTCGATGACGGTGCTGTCACAACCATTGGTTCCGGGATAGACCGTCGTGTTGGTACCCACCTGACCCGGATCACAGGTCAGCCCCGAAACGTTGGTCGTGATCCCGTTGACCAAACTGACCAGTTCGGCAACGATGCTATCGCAACCAAATTGGGTGGGAATGGTATCGAGGTACACCCCGGCTTGGGCGGGATCACAGGTCTCGCTGTTGACGTATACAAACACGTCTTCCGTCCCCCCGATCACGACGAAGGAGTCGCGGATGGCGGGGCCGCAGTACAGCGAGGAGATGTCGACGAAATAGGTTCCGGGCGCGTCGACTTGAATACTCGGTTGATTGGAATTTCCGACAATGTTGCCATCGGGGGTGGTCCAGAAGTAGTCGACGTAGGCCATGATGCTGTCGACGGTCAGGGTGGCGGGATCATTGTCGCAACGCAGGGTATCCCCAACGATGCTCCCGACGATGGGTACGGTATTGTAAAAGGGATAGGGTCCCGTAAAGTCAATCAGCGGAGCGGTAAAGGCAGCGGCCGAACGCGACTTGCCCACAACCTTGCTAAAGGGTACATCGCAGGGGTTCCAGACCAAGTCGGTTCCGACGTCCAAGCCCAGAGCGGTCAGGTTGATCCCGACCTCAATCAATTGGTATTGGTCGTAGTAATCGGAAAAGGCACCGCTGCTGTTGACGGTACCCCAGGGTGGTGCGGGAGATTGGCTATTGGCTACGGGCCCGCTGACGTAATTGGCCGTCCCGCAACCCAAGCCGCTGGCGGGCAGGGCGATCTCCGCGTAGCCGTAGGTAGAGGTGGGTGTGCTGCCATCAAAGGCGGCACCAAAACTAAAATTTTGTGGCGTGACGGTATTGAAATCGCTCCGGCTCACCCAGATGCGCAGGGCCACCTGTGGCGTAAGGCTGGGGCTGTAGTCGACCACCACCGTGAGGTCGCCGGGGCGGTTGATGCTGCCGTCCCCGTTAAAGGTCCAAGCCGTGTGGCCCTCGTCGGGACCACCATCGCTAAAGCCCGTTCCGGCTTCGTAAAACACATTTTCTTGGTACAATTCAAAATCCAGGTAACGCACCCCAGCGGTACCGACGGTAGAGGCGCCCAAAAAGTACCAGAGCGAATCGCCGGCGGTACTGCCGTCCCGACGGAGGTGACCATAGAGGTCAACGATGTCCCGTTCGGGGCTTAGGCCGTTGACTCCGGTCGACCAATCGGCGGGGTTGGCCCCGTTGCTGGCCGCGGCGGTGAAGGTGGTTTGATCGCTTTCTCCAAAGCTCCCGTAGTAGTCGCGAACGTAGATGGCATCTTCGACGTAAAAACCATCGACGACGCTATTGGGAACAAAGGCAGGACCTTTGGCAAAGGCAATGTTTCTTCCGACCTGTAGGTTCAGCCGGAGTACGGGCGCCCGCGACGTATCGATGATGCCCTTGATGCCGCCAAACCACAGGGAGCTTTCGAACCAGTCGGCCGCCCGGTTGCCCGTGGCACCGCCGAAAAAGCCAACGTTGGCATACACATCCCCATCGACGCCAAAGCCCGCGTCGACGCAGCCGTCCGTCAGTTGGGTGAGGCCATGATAAGGGATGGAAAGGAAGAGCAATAGAAGCCCCCGAGATAGAAGATGTCTTGTGAAAGTGTACATTTTCGCCATATAACCAAACCAATTTTGGAAACTTTGAAAACTTTTGATGCTTTTCGTAAAGGGTTACCGGGGGTGGGGTACGAGTGGGGGAAAACGGGGG
>CALCCH010000621.1 GCA_937899855.1 uncultured Saprospirales bacterium
CCTCCCGCCCCCCCCCCCCCCCCCCCCCCCGCTCACGGGTCTGCGGCTGAAGTAGTGGGCTCGGCGGTTTTTTCCAAATACGACCTTGACCACATTGGGGTCAAATACCAAATCGGGGTCTTCCAAAGCGCGCGCCATGGTAACGATGTCCAACGAGTCGTTGGCGGTGAGGAATTGGATCAGCTGATCCACCTGATCGGGATCGATAAAGGGTTCGTCGCCCTGGATGTTGATGATGAGTTCGTAGTCGGCAAAGGCTCGGGCTACTTCGGCACAACGGTCGGTCCCGCTTTGGTGGCCCGGATAGGTCAGCATGACCTCCCCCCCAAAATCTTCGACGTGCTGGCGAATCCGTTCGTCATCGGTGGCCACCACCACCCGGTCGGTCAGCTCCGCCCGCAGGGCCCTTTCGTAGACCCGCCGAATCATCGACTTGCGCCCGATGCGCACCAGTGGCTTGCCTGGAAAACGAGTCGAGGCGTATCTTGCCGGAATAATACCCAGGGATTTCATATTTTTGTAGCAATTACTCGGTAACAAATTACTATGAAAAACTATCTAGCGTTCTTGCTGCTCTTCCTCGCGGGGGGAACGGAAGCCATAACGGGCGATAGCACCCGTTACCTGCTGCCCGAAGATACCATATTCCTCAAGATCGGGAAGTACCAACACAAGATATTTGAGCACGAAATCGAAAAAGGCCAAACCCTTTATTCCCTCGCCAAATTCTACGGCCTCAGTATCGATGAGCTCTACCTCTACAACCCCCAATTGCTCGATCGGGTCCTCTCCCCCTACGAAAAGGTCAGCATTCCCATCCCCAATCGAGCCATCATCCGCTATACCAAGGCGGATTTCCAACGCGAGCAGTACGTTCCCATCTACTACGTCGTCCGCAAGGGCGATACCTTTTTTAGCATCAGTACCCGATTGTTTAAAATGCCCATGGATACCATTGCCCTGCGCAACAATTTGACCTCCGCAACGCTTTCAATTGGACAAAGCCTGTTTGTCGGTTGGATGGACATCAATGGCATTCCCGAAAGTTTCCGCAAATTTCGGGGCGACCCCCAGTGGCAGGGGGGCCAGCAATTGCGAGGACGCTACGTCAAGGACAAGGCCCGCCACCCGGAGCGCGAGCGGGTGGAACAGGGCGTCGCCTTTTGGCAAAAAAATTCGGGGATGGCTTCCGATCTGTACGCCCTCCACCGACGGGCACCCCTAAACTCGGTGATCGCTGTAACGAATCCGATGAACAAACGTAGAGTGTATGCAAAGGTCATCGGTCGGATCCCAGAGAATGTCTACGGATCGGACGTCGTCGTGGTCATCTCCCCCACGGTCGCCAAATTCCTCGGAGCCAAAGATCCGCGCTTCCTCGTCAAGCTGCGCTACCTGAGGTAAGCTTTTTTCTACTGGGCCCGCCCAGTGCTTGACATTCCAAAACATTTTGGCAAATTTGCCCTGGTAACTGAAAAAAATCATTCATGTACTATAGTAACATTCTCGAAACGATCGGCAACACCCCCATGGTCAAAATCAACAAGGTGGTAGCCGGTATTCCGGCCCTTGTGCTGCTCAAGGGGGACACCTTCAACCCGGGTCACTCGATCAAAGACCGGATGGCCCTCAAAATGTTGGAAGATGCCGAAAAAAGAGGCGACATCCAACCCGGGGGCACCATCATCGAATGTACCTCCGGCAATACCGGTATGGGACTGGCCATTGCCGCCGCGGTCAAGGGCTACCACTCCATTTTTACCACCAGCGACAAACAAAGCAAGGAAAAGATCGACCTGCTCAAAGCCATGGGCGCCGAGGTGATCGTTTGCCCGACCAACGTCGAACCTGATGATCCCAAGTCCTACTACTCCGTCGCCCGCAAACTCAGCGAGGAGATGCCCAATTCGTTTTGGGTCAATCAGTACGATAACCTTTCTAACCGCCTGGCCCACTACGAATCGACGGGTCCCGAAATCTGGGAGCAAACCGGGGGAAAGATTACCCACCTGATCGCCGGCGTCGGTACGGGGGGGACCATCTCGGGAACGGGGCGCTACCTCAAAGAACAAAATCCCGACCTCAAGGTCTGGGGCATCGATACCTACGGCTCCGTGTTCAAGAAATACCACGAAACCGGCGTCTTTGACGAGAAAGAAATCTATCCCTACATCACCGAGGGCATCGGCGAAGATATTTTACCGAAAAATGTCGACTTCGAAGTGATCGATCTTTTTGAAAAGGTGACGGACAAGGACGGTGCCCTCATGGCTCGCCGCCTGGCCCGCGAGGAAGGCATCCTACTCGGCTACTCGGCCGGTTCCGCCTTCGCCGGGCTGCATCAACTCAAAGACCAGCTCACCAAGGACGACATCGTCGTAGTGGTCATTCACGATCACGGTAGCCGCTACGTCGGCAAGATCTACAACGACGATTGGATGCGCGAACGGGGATTTTTGGAAGAAGAACTCAAGGTCAAAGACATCATCGCCAAAAAGGAGGACAAGGCCTTCCGCTCGGTACAGGTGACCAATACCGTCCGCGAGGTGTTCAAAATGATGAAAGAAAACGACATTTCCCAAATGCCAGTCATGAACGGCGAAGACATCCAAGGTTCGGTGACGGAATCAACGATCTTGTCTTTCCTGTTGGAAAATCCGATGGCCAATGCCGAAAAATTGATCGCGGACATCATGGGACCCGCCTTTCCCATCGTCTCCGAGGATTTGTCCTGCCGGCAGATGGTTCGCTACATCAATAAGAACAGCTCGGCCGTCATCGCCCGGGATAAGACCGGGACGCTGCACATTCTGACGGAATACGACATCATTCAAGCGGTTTAAACGCCCTACCCCACCACGATTTGGTGTACCCAGTCGTGGTGGGGCCTCTTGCTCCATCAGTCGGCCCGACTCAGTCTGGCCGTTCGCCCCAGTAAAGAGAAGCCAATATACCCGCGTATCTTGAGCATCCGGCCGTCTGCTTCCAACCATAGCCTACCCCGGTAAGGCGGTGACCAATAAAATGCTGATCACAAAAATTACAGCTTTCATCTTGGACTTATTGAAGGGTTAATTTTTTTGATGCCTTCCTCGAAATGAATGACATTCTGATAGTTCAATTCCCGACGGGCTTTGGCGTCGGATACGGAAAACTCCTGAGCCATCAACCGGATGGCCAAAGGCGGAATGGGGGGACGTGACTTAATACCGAACGTACGCCACAACAGATCAAAACCACGGGCCAAAAAGGTGGCCAAGCCCAGTGGAAATTCCTTGTCGGTAGGTTCTAGCCCGTGGGCCTAAATATGGTGGAAAAAGAGGTGCGCATACTGCGCTGATCCCCATCCGTCACGAAGTAGGCCTCGCCCCCACGTCCCCTTTCCAGCGCCGCGAGTATGGCCGCTACGAGGTTGTTGATGTGGATGGTGCTCAAAACCTGATGGCCACCGCCAATCCAGCGCCACTGCCCCGCCCGCACCCGATCCAACACCTCCTCCAGGTGGTGATTGTCCGGCCCCCAAATGGCGGGTGGACGGAGGGCAAGCGTCAGGAAACCCGCCTCGTTGGCGACCAACACGGCCTTTTCCGCCAGGGCCTTGGTTCTAGGGTAGAGATCGCGTGGTAATCCCGCTGCGGCCTGATCCTCGGTCAGGTTTTTGATCGGACTGCCCGGTACAACGGGAGCGGCGCTGAGGTATAGAAACCTTTTCACCCCATTTTCTTTGGCCAAACGCAACAAGCTTTTGGTGGCCACCACGTTGATCGCAAAAAACTTATCCCGATCGTAGTTGAAGTCAATGTAGGCCGCGGAGTGGACGACGACTGCGCAGGATTTCAGAGCCGCAGCAATAGCCTGCGACAAATGAGTCAGATCGTCCATAACGGGAGCGGCACCGAGGGCACTTACCTTTTCAGCAGCACGGGAAGAACGGCAGAGGGCCACGACCTGGTAGCCCTGACGCAACAGTTGGGGGATGAGGTACTGGCCAACGAAGCCCGAACCGTCGGTGAGGAATATTTTTGACATTGGCAATGGTCTTGGTGAATCAATACGACAAAAGTAATTCACCTTTTCGCGGTCATTACACCTTAAAAAGACCAATAATCGCCCCCAAAAGGTAAAAATTAGGGCCGGAGCTTACTCGGGGAAACGCCGTGGTGTCTTTTGAATTGCGTGGAAAACTGGGAGCTGTTTTGGTAGCCCAGGCGGTAGCCAATCTCCGCCACCGTCCCTTCCCCTTTTTCGAGCAGTGCCGATTCCAACTCCGCGTAGTGACAAAAGACGGTATCCCGGGCGGCTTGCTCTACCCCAATACTGTCCAGGAATTGCTGAAGCACCGCCTTGGGAATCGAAAAGAAAAGGACCTCGTAGGGCAGGCCAATTTCATTTTGCCCCTCAGAGTGGTTACCCGGTGCGTAGTATAAGACGCCCGCTCCGCCCTCCTTACTTAGCCAGTACTGGGTATCTCCCACCTGCTTGTCCAACAGTTTTTGAGAAAGGTTAATATTGACGATGTACATACCCTCCTCAACGGGGTTGATCCCCTTGACTTTCACTTGTTGCTGCAAGCAGTAGCGGTAGTGATGCAGCTGGATCCGATGGGGAAGCGTGTAGAGGCGGTAAAAGCCCTGGACCTATTGGGAGTGAATGGTGAGGGTCTGCTCACGAACGGGGCGCTGGAGCTGGGTAGCATTTTACTGG
>CALCCH010000622.1 GCA_937899855.1 uncultured Saprospirales bacterium
ATTGGAATTCGGCTGACTGAGGTAGTCCTTGAACCGACCCGGCACAGCACGCCAAGGACTACGCCCAACTCCGCCAGTGGATCAAAGGCCGCCGGTCGGAACTCCAGCGTACCGGTGACGATGCGGCCAGTCGGCTGGGAGCAGAGATGTCGCGCATCCTGATCGATTCCATTTTTCCCTACTGGCGAGGCACTCCCTGGGATTTTAATGGGCACACCGCCGTTCCCCGTCAGGGGGAAATTGCTTGTGGCTATTTTGTCAGCACCACCATTCGCCACCTCGGCATCGGCATCAATCGCTACAAAGTTGCGCAGCAAGCGGCCGCCGACATCATCCACCTGCTGTGCGATACAGCCAGCATCCAAGAATTTCGTTCCCTGGATCAGCTCCGCGCCAAATTGGAGGAGCGGGAAAACTACGAGCTGCTAATCGTCGGTCTGGATTTTCACGTGGGCTTTCTCTACAAAAAGGAGGACGTTCTTTATTTTGCCCATTCCAACTACCTCGATCGCAAAGGGGTGGAGGTCGAACGCTTTGACGACTCGCCAGCCCTGCGCCAATCCAATCTTTACGTACTGGGGAGCTTTAGCCGCAATGCTGACATGATTCGGCAGTGGACCCCTTAAATACAAATCGGATGTTGGAAGCCCTCTTTCGTGAAATCGCCCAGCGCCCCGCAGCCACCTATCAGCGACAACGGCAACAGGTGATGGGAACCCCCGGCGCGCAATTGCCCATCACGGTCCACCACCTGAGCTTGGCGCACTGCGGAGTGCAACTTACGCTCCGGTACGAATTGGGCAATCACAACCTGGCCGAAGTCCGCTTTACGTACCAAGGCCAAAGGGCCATTCCCGCTTTTGAGCTGGATACGCGGGAGCCCCTCGCTCGCTTGTTCCGTTTTAACAAGGCGGTGTGGATCATCAATTGTCGGGACGGCCGTTTTGAACGGGAACTGCGCCGACTCCTGGAGGCGCATCGCTTGACTCGCCTAGCAGAAGATACCCTGTTTAACCCCCTGATGAAAGGCAAGGAAAACGCTGCCGAGTGGGAACTGTACACCCGCTATCACCTGGCCTTTGCGGATAAAGAAAAATCGGTGCTGCCGATCCTGGATTTTCACTGTGGAGTGATTGATTATCTATACCAGGAGTACGGACTGGCCACCGAGCGTGGACCTGTGGAGGAATAGGAGCTTGCTGCCGCATTATTGAAAAATAACAAAATCGCAAGTATTGGATATCCCATCCTATCTCGATCGAATCGGCTATGGAGGCTCCACGAGGGTGGGGGAGGAACTGCTCCACGTCCTCCACGAGCGGCACTTTCGATCCGTTCCCTTTGAGGACCTGGACATCCACCAAAACATCCCCATCCAATTGGACCTTGCGCATCTGTACCAAAAGATCGTACTACGCCGCCGGGGTGGCTTTTGCTACGAATTGAACTACCTGTTTGCCCAACTGCTCCGTGGTCTGGGATTTGAATGCCAACTCGTGGCGGCGCGTATCTTTGCCGAAAAAGACGCCTGGGGACCCGAGTTTGATCACCTGGCCCTCCTCGTCACCCTCGACGAACCCTGGCTGGTCGACGTGGGCTACGGCGACTTGTTTTTCTTTCCCAAGACGATCAGTGACCAAAAGATACAGGGCGACCGCGACAAGTACTACCGGATCGACCGAGTGGAAGGGGACGGGTTTGTACTCCACGAATCACGCGATGGTAACGACTTTTCCAAACGGTACCGCTTTGATCTGCGGCCCCGAAGAATCGAAGACTTTTATGCGGAGTGTACGCGAAAACAAGAGTCAGTGGATTCCTATTTTGTCAAAAATAAAATCTGTACCCTGCCCACCGTCCGGGGGCGAATGACCCTGTTCAACGATAAATTTATCGAAACCGTGGACGGCGTCAAAACGCAGTCGATGATCGCCTCCACTGCGGACCTAGAGATTTTGTTGGCGACGAAATTTGACATCCTTTTAAATCCATAGGTAGCACGAGGGACGACGCTATCATTTTACAAATTGGGGGCCACTGGCCCCGTCCAACCGAGTAGCGTATGACCGTACAACGAGCAATTTACCTAGGCCGGAGAAATGGCTACCTTGCCTTACTGGGTGGGCTGCTGTTGTCTTTGGTCGTACTCAAGTTGGTCTTCAACTCCAGTCCTGTTTCAAAGCGTCTTGCTAGCGGCCGTGGTGGGCTTTATCCAGGCCTGGTCGCCAGAGGTCAACTGGGGGCGTCACTTGCTCGACTTCATCGTTCAACCCTTACTGCTGGTCTTGCTCTTTGCTGCGCTACCTTTGTGCTTTCTCGGCCTGGCCTACGGCTACAGTTTGCGTTGGCACGGGGAGGGCTAGACCGGCCTGGGGGATGGTGTTGGGGCTTCGCCGCAGCCCGGCGATTACCAGTTGGGGGTGGACCGCGAATTGGACTTTGCGCTTGATCGGATTAGGCAGCGCCGGAATTGACCGCTCCGGGCCGGGTTATCTCGGTTAGTTGTTGGTGCCAGCTTATTCCCAGGCTTCGCGGGCCAATATGCGGGCGCATTTTGCGTTTTGATGAGGTAATGGCGAAAAAGCCGGCTCCCTAGTCCGAGCCTTCGCGTTCGCCCACTGATTTGGAAACTAAAAAACAAACAACAATGAAAAAGTATCAAAAGCTAATGCTATTCCTATGCTTGGGCTGCTTGGGCAGCACGGTCCAGTCCCAAAACCTGACGCTGGGGGCTTCCTTAAATCCCGGTATCAGCAAGGTGAGCAGCAATCGCGCAAATGATGACAATTGGGCTACGAATTATACGTGGTCGGGCAATGTGGGGCTTTTCCTGGAGCGGAAAGTGGGCCGTAGTAGCGCCCTGGGTATCGAAGCGCTGTGGGTCCAGCTCGAGGGAAAGGATGTCTCGAAACAAGAAGAGCTCAGGTTTAGCTCACAAAATGGCACTCCGCCGGAGGTGGTTGGTGTTGCCTACTCGACCAATAAGTTTCACTCCAGCTACCTGGGGCTTCCGATTTACTACCGCTACCAATGGGGCAAAATCGGGATCAAAGCGGGGGCGCAGCCGCTACTGTTTTTGTTCGCCAACACTCGGTTTCAATCCACCGGGGAGGTTAGGGGAGCACCCTTTGACGTGGACAATCGCACTACCGGTGCCCGCTTTGAGCGCATCGACCTGGGCCCCATAGTGGGCCTCGATTACGCCCTGGGCCAAAAATTCCGTTTGCGAGCGGATTACTACCATGGCTTGACGGATATAATTATCGGTGAGTTAGGTTCGAAAAGAAAAAACCGACAGCTTAACCTGGGGCTCAGCTACCTCTTCGGTCGGCAGGGATAGGGGCGGGGCCTCCCCAACAAAACGACTATGATCGCAAGAATTTGGCACGGAACGACCAAGGCGACGGATTATGAGGCCTACACCACCTTTATGAAGGAAGTGGCCATTCCCGACTATCAGCAGATTGCGGGCCTGGTCAAATTGTCCTTCCTCCGGAGGATCGAGGGAGACATTGCCCATTTTACCTTGATCACCTACTGGACGGACCTGGAAGCCATCCGGCAATTTGCCGGGGCGGATTACGAAGTGGCCAAATATTATCCCCGCGATCGGGACTACCTCCTGGAATTTGAACGAACCGTTCGGCACTTTGAAGTGTTTGCGGAGGAGTGATGTCAACCATTAAACACGATACAATGATCAGATCGAGCATTACCTTATGCCTGCTGTTAGCCCTCAGCGGCTTCGTCTACGGACAGTCGGAACCCGCGGTAGCCGCGGTGTGGAAAACCCTGGACGAGGCGGATTTTTCCATCAGTTACCCCTCCGATTGGGAGCTGGACCAAAGTGGAAATCTCGGCGTGAGTTTTTTCCTTTTCAGCCCCCTGTCCGATTCTACCGATGATTTCCGGGAAAACATCAACCTGCTCATCCAGGACCTGACGGGCTACGACCTGGACCTGGACCAGTACACCGAGCTGTCCAAGGAACAAATCAAGGCCATGATGACGGATGGTGAAATTCTTCTGAACGAGAAGCTGGGCCCCGAGGGAAAGGAGCACCAAAGAATCATCTACACCGGTACCCAGGGCAACTACGACCTCCAGTTCGAACAGTTCTACTGGGTGATTGGCCAGGAAGCCTACGTGCTAACCCTGACCTGTAAGCGCGGCGAATTCGAACGCTACCAGGAAATGGGGGAGAAAATCCTACGCAGCTTTGTATTGAAGTAAACCGTTGGCTTTGCTTTGGAAAACGGGCCAACCGTCCCCGGAGGCTAGCTCGCACGAAGCGGCCTAAGGCCTGCGTACGGAGGTACCGTAGTGGTAGGAATTGGGCCCTGGCCCAAACAACTGTACGGCTTGGCTGTTAGTTGAGCAGTAAAAAACCATTCAAGCGAGCCGTTTTGAGCAAATTTCTGAGAAGGGTCCGGCAAATGACCTTACAAAAGTGGCAGTTGAGGAAGTACCTCCTCTACGTCATCGGTGAAATCATCCTGGTGGTCATCGGTATTCTGATTGCCCTGCGCATCAACAATGCCAACGAGCAAGCCAAAAACGAGGCGCGTATCCAAAACATCCTGGTTCAGGTCCAAACCGAGCTCCAAACCAATATTGAGGTCAGTATCGAAATCATGGAATCCCTCATGGAGAAGGATGCCCTCATCCAGCGGGTCATGAGCGGCCGCCACCAGCGGGAGGATTACCTGGATAACGACAACAACATCAGAAACCTGGTTACGGACTACGAAATTTTCAACATCCAGGAGGAAGCTTTCCGCAACTTACTGGCGGAATCCAAGCAATTGTCCAGCAAGTACAACGCCGTGATGCTTAACCTGCGGGACCTGTATATTCCCAAGAAAAACTGGATCGAGAACGCGGATGCCGAGGTCCAACGGATCGTATTGCGCTACTGGGATTGGGAAATCAACAACACCGATTGGTTCTCCGAAAAGTACTTCCGACGCGACGAAATCCCCGCGGAGCGTATCGACTTTTACCTCAACAGCCCGTACTATAAAAATATCGTTTACGACTACTTCAATTCCGTATTGGAAAACCAGTACCCCCGTATCCAAGCTTTTTGCCTACAAGCCGCCCACTGTCACCAGCAAATTGCCCAGCTGCTCCAGCCAGTCCCGGACGGCCTAGTTACGGGCAACGCCTACACCTATCCTCCCGCATTCTTTGACGACTTGGTCGGCACCTACACGGGAGACCTGGGCCCCTGTAAAATTTATTCCGACGGTGGGCAGTTGATCATGGATTTGGCGGGAGAAAAGTCGCTACTGATCCCGATCGCCAACGATCGCTTCATCGGTTACCGCGGCATGTTTTGTCATTGGCAAGGAGCGGGAGCCAGCAGTCCGGGCTTTGTGGGGCGTTACGGAAAGGACGAATGGTCCTTTCAAAAAGTAGGGGCGGAGTAGCGTTCTACCGGCTGTAACGGGATTTTTGGGGCTTGATAGGTAAAGAACACGGGGTCTGGTCTTACTATTCGGGAACGACCTGCTTTGCACCACTGTTGAATGATTCGTATGGCCAGTGGATTCATCATCTTGCAAGATCGAAGTTGCTTGGCCGTCCGTTGGACGGGCTACGATGCTTTGATCAGAATCGTTCTCCGGGAGCTTGGAGATAGTGTGGGCGCGCGGGAGCTGGCGACCATCCTTACCGCTAAGATTCCACCGGAGGGCATGGACGAAAGCTTGGAAATGGGCTGGGGTTTTATGGATGAAGAGCAACGGGATACCATCGAGCGGTCCTTGGATTTGCGAGGATTATCGGAGGATCATCACCAGCTGTTTTAGGCGGCCCTCCAAAAGGCCTTTGGCCAGTTGATGCGTTTGGGAACGGACTACGCTGGTCTGCACCCGGATATTCCCCATGAATTGTTGCGCAAAAGAAAGTGGAGTTTACGGAATGGCGATCCATTGGCGCATTCCGATTGGACCCAGCTTGCCGATGAGCATTTTGAGCGCTTGTCGCGGGAGGGTGGGGAAGAGGGCTGATTCAGCGCCTTGATAAGGGGCATGGCACCTTTGACGGTCTAAAACAAAGGGCCACCCTGGGGTGCGTACTGATCCGATCCACGGCCCCTAGGTTTTGGGGGGTTGGGGGGCGGATACAATCAGTACCAGCACTCGGGGTGGCCCTGATCCTGCAAAATTTAGGTACCGTCGACGATGTCATCGACGACGATGTCTCCGCCCTTGAGCTGTTGTTGTTGCTGGTCGGAAAGGAGCTTGCTTGCCGGGGTCTGCAGTTGCAGTTGGCGCAATGACTGTTTCATGCTTGTCGTATTTTTGTGCTTAGAAAATAAAAGCCTTCGCTCGAAGTTCAGGTACCGTCGATGATGTCATCGACGACGATGTCTCCGCCCTTGAGCAGTTGTTGCTGTTGGTCGGAAAGGAGCAACAGAAACAAC
>CALCCH010000623.1 GCA_937899855.1 uncultured Saprospirales bacterium
GCGTTGAACTGCTTTGTAGTTGAAAAAATAAGAGCACAGGGCTTTCTCGTGGGTGCATACGAAAAAACCAGGACAGCTTACTGGACGACGTTAGTGTTGAATGGAGATACCCTATTGGTGGAGAGTATCCGTGAAGCTAGGTTAGGTTAGATTATTTTTAGTTTTTAAACGCTTATGGTTTTTCATCACAGCTTACAACAGTGAATATGCAAAATAGCTGGGAGACTTGCAAACAATACGCTTTCTTTAAGAGAAAAGTTTTTTCAGGCCCTCCAAAGTAAAACCAACTTCATCTCATTCAAAACCGCATCCTTGAAGTACTTCGAAAGGAACCCCAATCTGGACTGAAAACTTTTTATTCTAAACAACGGCCGCCTACCCTCACTCCAATACCCCATCTTTTTTAAGCAAGTCCAAATAGCGTTTGCTGCCCAGCTTATTGAGGTGCTGGTAGTCGCCAAAGACTTGTCGGTCCGACAGGGCCAGGGCGTAATCGCGAATCGCCAGGCCCGTCACTTGTTCTACCTTGGCCTTCCAGGCAACGTAGCCGACCGACTTTTGGGCAAAGGGCGGGTAGTAGGGATTGATGACGAGTTGGACTTTTACCCCGCGGGCCTGGGCGGCGGCTACGGTGGCCCGCAATTGCTCGAGGATGTAGGCCTCGTCGAGGGTCCCCCGGTCCTTGGCCTCGGTAAAGTGGAAATCCAAGCCCTTTTCTCCCTCCACATTGTCGACCAGAAAATCATTCATCACCCGGTCCGTCAGCCAATCCTCGTCGGAGCCACCGAGGTAGCGCAGAGAGCGTTGGAAGACCTCGCTGTTGTAGCGAAACAGGGGTGTCAGACGGCCCGCGTTGTCGGTGGTGGGCGTTTTTTCGAGCATGAAGGAATCGAGTCGTGTAAAAGCTAATGCCGGCGGAGAGCTGATCGTTTTCGCGATCGCACATGGTCACGTCAATCAGTAGGGTTTGCGGAGCGGGATAGCGGTCGAGGTAGTCTTCGACTAGAACGCGACCCAGGTCGATGGACAGACCGTTGTAGCTGAGGTTAAAGGTGGACTTTCCAGTGCTTTCGGTAATGTAGGGCTGGTAAAAGATCAGGCCCCGCGAATTGCCCAGCAGGAGGATATCGGCAGCGGCCTGGCCCTGATACAGGCGGCTGTACCGAAACTGACTGCGTTCGACCAAGCTCTTGAGCAGCCAGCCACCCAGGCGGTCGCCGGCGAAAAAGAGTACAACGAGTGCGATGATCCAGTAGGTTTTTTGCACGATAGATTCCTTGGTTAAAACTGAAAATAGATAAAGGAATTGGACCCAAAGGTGCCGAAAAAGGCAATCAGCCACAGCAGGGCCGCAAAGGACAACACCCGAAAGACGGGCTGCCGCAAAAGGACCCGGTAGTAGGTAAACCGCAGGTTGGTCCAATCGACCAGCACCAGAATACCAATCACCAGAAAGCCTTTGGCGACCCAAAATTTGTTGACGATGCTACCGGGCGTAAAATTCTCTAGGGAAGCGATTCCCGTGATGATCTGGTTGGCAATGTCAAAATCAGGGGCCCGAAAGTAGATCCAGGCCAGACAGGTAAGGCTGTACACCAGGGCGATGTCGAAGGCGGCTTGCAGCCAGTTGGGGATGTAAAGGGCGTCGAGTAATTTGCCCCACAGGGGGCCCAACAAACGCTGGACCACCAGGTACGACCCGTGGAGGAAACCCCAAAAGACAAAGGCCCAACTGGCCCCGTGCCAGAGTCCCCCCAGCAACATGGTAATCATGAGATTGAGATAGGTGTAGAGGTGGACCTCATTCTCCGGCTTCCCGCGCATCCAGTAGACCGTCGCAGCCACTACCACCGCGTAGATGGGCAGCAACCACCACCATCCCGTCAGCGCCACACTCCCCAACAAAGACAGCATCGTAAACAAGCGTGAGCCCAAACTCCCCCCCCGATTACCACCGAGCGGAATGTACAAATAGTCGCGCAGCCAACTCGATAAGGAAATGTGCCAACGGGTCCAAAATTCGCTAAAATTGCGCGAAAAATACGGCGTCCGAAAGTTGTCGGGAAAATCAAAACCCATCACCCGCGCCAAACCAATGGCAATATCACTATAGCCCGAAAAGTCGCAATAAATCTGGAAGGAATAAAAAATGACCCCAATCAACAGGTGCAGCGAAGAAAAACCGCCCGGCGCCGCAAAACACTGGTCCACAAAGGGCGCCAGCGAATCCGCCACGACGACCTTTTTGTAGAAGCCCCAGAGCATCTGCCCCGACCCCGCCACCAGTCGATCCCAAGAAAATTCGCGGTCGTTCTTAAACTGTGGCAAAAAATCACTCGCCCGGACGATCGGCCCGGCCACCAGCTGGGGAAAAAAGGAAATAAAGGTCGCAAAACGCAAAAAATCCCGCTCGATCTCGATCTTCTTGAAGTACACGTCGATGGTATAACTCATCGACTGAAAGGTGTAAAAGGAAATGCCCACCGGCAAGATGATGTGCAGGGTGTTGAACGAGGGCTCCACACCCAGCGACAAGAGCAGTTCCCGAAAGGATTCGATAAAAAAGTTGAAGTATTTGAAGAAGGCCAGAAAGCCCAGGTTGGCCACCATACTGAGGGTCAGTAGTTGTTTGCGCCGGACGGGATCTTGGGTCTGGCTAATTCGTAGCCCCACCGCGTAGTCGATCAGGGTGGAGGTGAGGATGAGGCTCAAAAAACGCCAGTCCCACCAGCCGTAAAAAAAGTAGCTCGCCACCAGACACAGCACCAGCCGCCAACGACCCCGCAGGCTAAAGTACAGGGGTAAGAAAATTCCCAAGAAAACAAAAAATGCCAGGCTGTTAAAAATCATGCGTGCCCAATCTAGTGTTTTGTCCGATGTTTTTACTCCCCGCCACTAGCCCTCGCAGTGCCCACCTTCTTTGCGAACCTCTGCGCACCTCCGCGACGCTTCGCGTCACAACTCCCCAAAGGGAGCACGCTCCCATTCCTTCCTCCCTCCTAACCATCCATAAACTATTCCAAACCCTCCCCCAGGTAACCCTCCAACACACTTTTCCAAATCAAATACGCCTCCCCCGTCAAATGAATCCCATCGTAGGTATACCGCGCCGCCAAATTCCCTTCCTCATCCACCAAACGCCGGTACAAATTCACGTAGGTCCCCAAGTGCCGGTCCGCCAACTCCTGAATCCCCGTATTCAGCGCCAGGATGTCCTCCGGTCGGATCCCCGTTTCGCGCACCCCGTTGTTGATGGGCAGTACACTCAGGATAAACACCTCCGTATGCGGGGACTCCTCCCTAATTTGCCGCAAAATCCGCTCGTAATTTTTAAGGACCTCCTGCGGCGTGACGAACAGCAAATCATTGATGCCAATCATTAGAAAAAGACGAGAGGCCCGCAAGGCCGTGATGCTGGGGAGGCGGTCCAGCAAACCAGCCGTCACCTCGCCGGCAATGCCCCGGTTTTTGACGGGTAGCCCCAGCAATTCCGACCATTCACAAGCCGCCGTTAAGCTGTTGCCCACCAGCACGATGGATCCAGTATCTTGAGGCATGACTTCAAATACACTTTTGCGCAGCTCGTAGACGCCCGTGGCGCCCCGGTGCTTCATTTTAAACAACATGTAGGAAAAACCACCCAAGCTCTGGACGAGGTACCATAGGCTACCAATCAGCACGAGGTTGAGCAGCAGGGAGACAATCAGACTGGCATTCTTCATCGGTTTGGGCAGTTGGTGGAGTGCGGGGCAGCTCCTAGATCAGGTGTGCGGCGTATTCCTCCCGAAGGGTTTCGGACTGGAAGGCCACCGTGTCGAACTCGTCTTTGAACAAGTGGTAACCCAGCGGCCGTAGCAAATTCAGGGTGAGCTCGTAGTCGGCTGGCGAAAGGTGGCGGTGTTCGTAGATCAACATCTTGGGCCGGACCCGCTCAAAGTCGATGGTTTTGAGAATTTCGGCATCGTAGCCCTCGGTATCGGTCAGTAGTAGGTCCAGCTGGGCCACGCCGTGCTTGTCGAGCAAGGCGTTGATGGTGGTACAGTGCACCTCCTTGGAGATCATTACCGCCTGTTCGTACAGGTCGCAGACCTCCTGGGGAATCTGGGGATCAAAGCTACTGAGTTTGTTGACCCAAAAGGGCAGCTCGCCCTTGCTGTTATCAATGCTGTAGAAGGGTTTGGTCTCCTCGCGATTCGAGATGGCCACGTTTTCAAAAATCAGCTGTGGATTGTTCTTGTGGTTGTTTTGCAGTTGTTGAAATTCCTGTTCCAGCGGCTCGATCAGGATGCCCCGCCAGCCATTGAGCCGGATGTGGCGGAAAAATGGATCGCTCGTGGCGCCATCGTTGGTACCAACCTGCATAAAAAACACCTCGTCTTCCAGATTGGCAAAGCGATCGACGAGGTGGTCGACCGAGGGAAAACGAGCGGGTTTAAACCAGTAGTGGTAGAGGTACAAATACGATTTGGAGCGGGGGTCAACGATTTTTTTAATGGCATTTTTCAACATGGAACTGGTGCTTTTGTAACCCGTACGAGCCAAAAGGGCAACGCTGTGGTCGCCTGGTGGAATTGGGCATTGGTGCAATGGTAATATTGGTTATTAAGCGGGCACGGCAATCACCAATAGTAACAATGTTTTACTCTTTGTTTTGCTTGAGCACCTCGTCGATGGATACACTCCGCGAGTGCTCGGTATGCTTAAAATTCTTGTTGGGATTGGCCATTTTGAAAAGGGCCGTCACCTGGTTCCAGATAAAGAAGGGAATTCCCCAGAGGGCACGCCAAATTTCGCTCGGAACCTTTGACAAATATAGTACAAAAAAAATATTTCCAATAAAAGTAGCGATGCCAATCAAGAGGAGCAGGGAAATGCGGGGATCGATCAGCAAACCCAGCAGCAGCAGGACCCCCGAGCCAAACAACAAAATAAACAGGGGCGGTGCGATCGTGATGAGGCCAAACAAGTACTGGTTGTAATTACCCCCCCGTATACCGCGCCACAACAGACCCGAAGAATTGGGCAAATTCTGGAAGTAGGAAAACAGCCAACGACTCCGTTGGGTCTCGACCTGCTCGGCGGTGGTCACCTTTTCGTCGTACACCACCGCATCCCAGGCGTAGGCAATCTTTTCCCGCCGCCGCAGCAAAAAGTTTTGCAAGATCTTATCCTCCTGCAGCATTTTTTTCCACTTGTGCTTGCCTTGCTCGATCTCCGGGCTGGCCAGATAGGCCCGGTAAAGCTCCGACTCCACCGCCATCCCCGCGCCGGAAATCACCGCCGAAGAACCAATGAGGTAGGGTACGTAACGCTCCACGTAATTTTTGTAAAACTCCCCCGTCGCATCCGCACAAGCGTACAGCGTATCGAGGTTTTTGGCCGTCCGCTGCCCCTGAATGGCGCGGTGGCCCGCTTGTACGTAGCGGTTGATGGTCCGCAAAAAGTCGGGATGTGCCAGATTATCCGCGTCGAATACGAGGGTGTATTCGTGTTTCCGCTTGTAGTGCTCCATGGCGTAAATAATCGATTTGGCCTTCAACCGGAGCGGTGGATCGGGACGGAAAACCGTCAGCTTCTCGTGTTCCAAATCGTAGTTCGATACGTCACACTCATCGGCTACGACGTAAATCTCAAAACGCCCGTAATTCTGCCGCAGCAGCGATTGGACACCCGGCTTGGTGATCTCCGCATTCTTGTAGGCCGTGATGATACAGGCAAAATCACATTCCACCGATTCGTCTACCAAACCCAGGTCCTCCCGGGCCACTAGGCTGCGCAATACCTTGAGAAAGGGAAAAACCAGGAAAAAGAACAAGAGCACACTGATCAGTAGAAAACAAAAGTATAAAATGGTCATCACTGAATTAATTTTTATGAAGACGCGACGCGGTGGGCGCCCCCTTAATTTCGGTTTTGGACTGGGCCAACCAAGTTGCGGGATCCCAAGTCACCGAATTGGGCTGCTCCTTAGCTTCCGTCAAATTCCAGGCCACGGCGCGCAAAAAGGCCCGGGCCTGCTCCCCTTCTCCCTTCCACCAGTACCGCAAGACGTTCTTGGGAATGGTAAAAAACACCAAAAACAAAGCAAACACGAATTGGGCCAGCCCGGAGCGGTGCCGCCGCATAAATAAAATGCGGTTGCGCGTGAGGTAATGGGTCTTGAGCGGGC
>CALCCH010000624.1 GCA_937899855.1 uncultured Saprospirales bacterium
GAGCTTGTATTTCGCTTGGTTGCTGTGCTAGTTTTACTGGTTGGGTCGTTGTATGGTCACGCTCGGTCCGGCGGGGGGTGGGGTATTGTCGCGTAGGATGAGCTGACGGCTATCGCTGCTCCGTCCGGCCGTATTGCTGGCTTCCACCAGGACGTCGTTGGTACCGGGGTTGAGGTAGACTTCCGCCCGGAGGATTTTCCCATTGAAGGTGAAGTTGTTCTGGTCGCGGCCGTTGAAGCGGAAGGTGATCTGACGCTCGTTGCGGACGCCCTCGATCCGGGCTTCGATGACCTGGCGACGGGTATCGGTCCGCAGCGGATCGTTGCTGGGGCGGGTGATGCGAACCCGCGGTCGGTTGACTTCCTCCCGCGATCTTTCGTACATGATGATGGCATCGTCTTCGGCGGTTCCTCCCGACGTTCGGGCCGTAATCTGGACGTAATTGCGGCCCTTGACCAGATTCAGCTTGGCTTGGAGGGTTCCACTGCCCCGGTTGGGGCGGTAGTCAAAGTCGTAGATCTCTTGTCCGTTGAGGCGTAGCGAGAGGTCGCCCTTGCGGTCGACGTGGTCGATCTCCGCCCGCAGGTCAAAGTTGGGTCGATTGCTGGTGGTATTGCGTTGGGCGGGGTTGCTGATGGTGACGCGCGGGCGTTGGTCGGTATCGGGGGGGGTTGGCCCCGTGTCGATGATGGTTTCCTGATAGATCAGGATCACCGACTTTTGATCCTGGCCAGCGCTGTTGGTGGCGGTGATGACCAGCTCGTTGCGGCCCGGCTGGAGGCGGTCGGACCAGGAGAAATAATCTTTTTTGAAATTGAAATCGGTATAGGCGCCGTTGAGGCTTGCCGTAACGTCCATGGCACTGCGGACGTGGGATATTTTAGCGGTTACCTGGGCGAAGGCCTCCGACGAATTATAGGGGGTCCGGTTGGGACGGATGATCTGGATCAACGGAGGCTGGAGGGGCTGCTGGGCGGCGTCGACGAGCCAACGGAAGTGCAGATTGGTGTAGTGGTGCAGGTCGTTGTTGCCGGTTGCCAGATTGTTGTCGTCCCATTTTTGGCCATCCAGGACGTCGTTGAGGGGGAAGGTCCACTTGTGGCCGATGCCCATGGAAAAGCGGGGGGTAAATTGGTAGCCCAGTTCGATTCCCAGGGCGGGCATAAAGCCGAGTCGGGGCCCATCGTCGAAGCCGTCGGCATCGGTTTCGTAGTCGCCGTCGAGGATATTGTCGCGGAGGAAGGAACGTTTGAAGGAGGTTGAGCTGCGGGGGTCGAGGTCGAGGTAATCCTGATAGTAGGGCGTTCCGGTAAAGTCGGCTTGGTCGATGTGGGTGTGGTAGAGGTCCAGGCCGATGCCTCCGAAGAGGGAGAGGTTGACCTTGGTTTTTTCGCGCAGGCGGTTGAAGTGGAAGACAGCTTCGAGGGCCAGTTCGCCCATATCGGTGCGGTGGTTGTCGTATACAAAGCCGGGGCCGCCACCGTCGGCGGTGTAGTCTAGGCCTAGGGGCCGTTGGCCGTTGAGGGCGGTATTGTTGAGCAGGCCCCGGGAGGGGGAATGGCCCAGGCCGTAGCTTTGGCTGTAGAGAAAGCGACCGCGGAGGTCAAAGCTGAGGGGCGCACCGGGCCGGTAATAGAGGTTTTTGGCCAGGGTCATCCCGACCCCCCAGCCCCGCCACTCGATGGGGACGTCGCTGCTTTGGTAGGCCAGGCCTCCGTTGAAGCCCAGCGTCCAGTAGCCAGGCTGCCGCTGATAGGTCGATTGCTGTGCCAGCAGCTCGTGGCCCAGGAGTAAGGTGAGGGAGAAAAGGGAAAAGTAAACAAATGCTTTTTTCATGAGCGCGGGATTTAATCTATTTCACGGATTTTTGGAGGCTTTGATACCATTAAAGTAGCTTTTTTTTTACAAGGGTGGCTCGGGCCAGCGGAGGGCTTGTTAAGGCAAGCCCGTCTACGAGCCCGTGGCGTTTTGCGGTGGGATGAAGATGGGGGTGATGTTTAAGTATTTGATAGTCAGTAATTTGTGGATGAATGGCCAAGGCCGAGGCCCAAGGGCGGCGGCGGGGCGGGATACTCATAAGTGTTAATTTTCCCATGGGAAGGGGCTGGCTTTAACAGAAATTTAGGGGAGCTTCACACTATTTTAATGTCGTGTCCCGCGCCCGTTGCGGCCCCATTCGCAGCCCGTGGCAAACGGCGGCCCGGCCCAAAGGCGATCGGAAATACCACGCCATTATTTCGCCAAAAGCCCTTGGGGGCACACTTTATTCCCCAAATCGCCGGCTTGAGCATTACTTTGTTGGGCTAAATTTGACCCCCTCCTTAAATCTTCTTATTATTGAGCCAGCGAATTTCCGCTGCGCACTTTTTTCTACTATGTCTCAACTCTATCCACACCTCTTCCAACCACTCGATTTGGGCTTTACCCAGTTGAAGAACCGCTTTTTAATGGGCTCGATGCACACCGGGCTCGAAGAAACCAAAAATGGCTTTGAAAAAATGGCCACCTACTTTGGCGAGCGCGCCCGTGGGGAGGTGGGCTTGATCGTGACCGGTGGGATCGCCCCCAATCGGGCGGGCTGGGTCGGTCCGTTTTCGGCCAAGATGACCACCAGCGGAGAGGCGCGGAAGCACCGCCTGATTACGGAGCGCGTCCACGCGGAAGGCGGCAAAATCTGTATGCAAATCCTGCACGCGGGCCGCTACGGCTACCATCCACTCGCCGTGGCGCCCTCCGCGCTCAAATCCCCCATTTCACCCTTCAAACCCTGGAAACTGACCGGCCGTGGCGTCCGCAATACGATCAAGGACTTTGCCCGGAGCGCCACCCTGGCTCGCGAGGCGGGCTACGACGGCGTAGAGGTGATGGGCTCGGAAGGCTACCTGATCAACCAGTTTATCGTCTCCAAGACCAATAAACGCACCGACGAGTGGGGCGGCAGCTACGACAATCGCATCCGCTTTCCCGTCGAAATCGTGAAGCGCATTCGCGAAGCGGTGGGGCCGGATTTTATCATCATCTACCGCCTGTCGATGCTCGATCTGGTTCACGACGGCAGCACCTGGGAGGAAGTGGAGTTGCTGGCCCAACGCATCGAAGCGGCCGGTGCCACCATCATCAATACCGGGATTGGCTGGCACGAAGCCCGCGTTCCCACCATCGCCACCATGGTACCCCGGGGTGGTTTTAGCTGGGTGACCCAGCGCCTCAAGGGCAAGGTCGGCATCCCCCTCATCACCACCAACCGCATCAATACCCCCGAAGTGGCCGAGCGCATCCTCGCCGCCGAACACGCCGATATGATTTCCATGGCTCGCCCCTTCCTCGCCGACGAGGACTTTGTGATCAAAGCCCGCCAGGGCCGCGCCGACGAGATCAATACCTGCATCGGTTGTAATCAGGCCTGTTTGGACCACGGCTTTGAAAAGAAAACCGCCTCCTGTCTGGTCAATCCCCGGGCCTGTCACGAGACGGAGCTCAACTATCAGCCCGCCCAGCAAACCAAAAAGATTGCGGTAGTCGGGGCGGGACCGGCCGGACTGGCTTGCTCGACGGTGGCCGCCCAGCGGGGCCACGAGGTACACCTCTACGACGGCAGCCACGAGATCGGAGGCCAATTCAACCTGGCCAAACGCATCCCCGGCAAGGAAGAATTTTACGAAACCCTGCGTTATTTCAACAAGCAGATCGAACTGACCGGTGTCCACCTCCACCTCAACCAACGGGTCGATGCCGACTTTCTGGCGGCGGGTGGTTTTGACGAGATCGTGCTGGCCACTGGGGTGAGCCCCCGGGAGTTGAAAATCGAGGGGATCGACCACGAAAAGGTCCTGTCCTACATCGACGTCCTACGGGGCAAGCACGAGGTGGGGCATTCGGTGGCCATCATCGGGGCGGGCGGCATCGGCTTCGACGTGGCGGAATACCTGTCGCACGAGGCGGGGGAGTCGCCCAGTGAAAACCTGGCGGCTTTTCTTCAAGAATGGGGGGTCGACCGCCAGTACCAGGAGCGCGGTGCGCTGACGGCACCCCTACCACATCCACCGACGCGGGAGATCTTCCTGCTGCAGCGTTCCAACGGTAAGGTGGGGGCCCGACTGGGCAAGACGACGGGTTGGATTCACCGGTCCAGCTTGAAGAAGAAAAAAGTAAAAATGATTGGTTCGGTGAGCTACCAGCGGATCGACGATCGTGGCCTGCATTTGCTGATCAAGAACCAACCCCAGCTCCTGCCGGTAGATCACGTGGTGGTCTGTGCGGGACAATTGCCCCTACGCGAGCTCCAGGCACCACTGGCGGCCCGGGGCTACGAGGTACACCTCATCGGCGGCGCCGACGAAGCCTCCGAGTTGGATGCCAAGCGGGCCATCAGCCAGGGATCTTACCTGGCGGCGCGACTGTAGAGGCCGCCTCGGGATCAAATCGCCCGTTCCCCAAAAACAAGAAGGTATAGAACCGTGTTTTCTGGCACATTTGCTGCGAGAAAACACAGTACGTATATTTGAACGTTGAAAACTTTAAAAACCAATAAATATGAAAGCTATCCGTTTTTTCTGTTTGCTGTTGTGTTTTTCCTGGGCCTTTACGTCCCTCCACGCCCAAAAAAAGAAAGTCAAATTTGGTAAGATCGCCCTTTCCGAGTTGGAGCAAAACACTTACGAAGCGGATCCCGAGGCGGAGGCCGTGGTCTTGTACGATCGCGGGCGCTCCTATTTTCGCTACGATCAAAATGACAATCGGGGCTTCGTCGTCCACTTTCAGCGTCACCAACGGATCAAGGTACTGAAGGAGGCGGGCAAAGAGTACGCCGATTTTGAGGTGTTGCTTTATCGCAGCAACAATACGGAAGAGCGAATCCGCTCCTTCAAGGCCATCACCCACTGCTTGAAGGATGGGGAGCACAAAGAGTTTTCGGTCAACCGCAACATCATCTTCAACGAGGAGGTCAACCGCAATTGGGTACGCGCCAAATTCGCCATGCCGGAAGTGCAGGTGGGCTCCATCATCGAGGTCCAGTACGAGGTCGAATCGGATTTTGCCTTTAACCTGCCCTCCTGGGATTTTCAGCACACCATCCCCTGCGTGTGGAGCGAGTACACCGTCGAGATACCCGAGTACTTTTTCTACAACCGCGCCATGCGTGGCTACCACACGGATCGGATGACGGTCAACGAGTCCAGCAACAAAAACGAGCAGATGGTCTTCCGCGAGCGGGTGCGTACGAATAGCAACAACGTAGCAACGAGTCGGGTCGACTCCGAGACGATGACCTATCAGGTAAAGGTCGAACGCATTGTGATGGAAAACGTACCGGCTTTTCGTCGGGAAGTCTACATGCTCAATGCCGTAGATTTTCTCACGGGCATCGACGTCGAGCTGGCGGCCACGGATTTTCCGGGTTCGGGCTATCAGGCTTACACGACCGATTGGCGGGAATTGCGGGAGGAAATGTACGCCATCGATAACTTGGGAGGGCGTCTGCGCAAGGGGGCCTGGGCCAAGGAATTTGTGCAACCCGTCGTTTACGGTGCCGAGAGTGACGAAGCGAAGATGAAGGCGGTGTACGAGCTCGTAAGGGGCTCGATGGTTTGGAACGGCACTCGGGGGATCACCACCGTGGATCCGCTCCGCAAATCTTTTGAAGGGGGCCAGGGCAGCGTCAGCGCCATCAACCTGACCTTGGTGGTGATGTTGGAAAAAGCCGGGCTGGAGGCCGGACCGGTTTTTCTCAGTACCCGTTCTCACGGTCGGATCAACCCGATTCACCCCAGCTTTAATGACTTTGACTACGTCGTTGCGGGGGTCAAGCTGGGGGAAGGCTACGTCCTGCTCGATGCTACCGATCGGGTGGTCCCTCCGGGAACCCTTCCGGTTCGCTGTCTGAACGGGCAGGGCCGCTGGATGAGTTCGACGGTCAATCAGTGGGTGGAGCTCAACCCTGGTAAGGGAATGGACAATACCGAACAGCTCAATCTGACCTTTACGGAGGATTTGGATTTGGAGGGAACCTATCAGTGTATGAGCAAGGGCTACGCTGCCGTCTCCGCTCGAAAAGCGATTCTGGCGGAGGACAGCGAAGAGGCGTATGGCGAGGAGTGGGCCAGTGTCATCGAGGGAATGGAGCTGACGGGGCAGGAGATTACCAACCTCAAGAAATTCAACAAGCCGCTGCGGCAGAAGCTCGAATTTTTGCTGGAGGGTCAGGTGGAGGAAGGCGGTGATTTGATCTACTTCAATCCGCTGTTGTTCCTACAGCGGGAGGAGAACCCCTTCAAGGCGGAGGAGCGCGTGTACCCGGTGTCTTTTCCCTACCCGACGAGTTCCCGAAAAATCGTCAAGGTCCAATTGCCCGAGGGCTATACGCTCGATGAGGTTCCCGAACCCTTCGCCATGGCCCTGCCCGACGGCGGGGGCAGCTTTACCTACGACGTCAAGCTGGTAAACCCGACGACCCTGCTGGTATCCTGCAATTTTAAGCTCAGTCAATTGCAGTTTTTGTCGGAGGAGTACCCGATCATCAAGGAATTTTACGATCAAGTTATTTTGAAGGAGGCCACCCAACTGGTACTCCGACCCACTCGCCCCTAGCGGGCCCGTTTCCAACGGCGGTGCGACCAGAGCCAGCTGGCGGGTTGTCGCCGAATGCTGGCCACCAGGGCGTCGCGGTAGCGCGCCGTGATGGCCCCTTCGGGCAGTTGTTGGGGGGCTTCGGCGAGGAGGTGGAAGTCGATCTCGTAGTCGCCCGGTCCCCGGCGGTGGATGTCGAAATAGTAGACGGGGTAGTTGCTGCGTCGGGCGATTTTGTCGATGCCGTTGAGGAAGGGCGTTTCGCGGCCGAAGAAGTCGAGCCAGTGGGCGGCTTCGAGGTTGGAGGGGGATTGGTCGGCGATGAGGACGAAGAGGCTGGCTTGGTGGCGGTGTTGGACGAGGGCGCGGCCGGTTTGGGCCATGGGGGCCAGCTGGAGCCCCCAGCGGCAGCGGCAGCGCCGCAGGTAAGCTTCGATGTAGGGGTTTTTGAGGGGTTTGTAGATGCCGATCACCGGTGCTTTGACCCAGAGGGAGAAGGAGAGGCTGCCCCATTCCCAGTTGCCAAAGTGCCCGCCGGCTACGATGGCGGATTGTCCGTTGTGAAAGAGGGGATCAAAGATTTCGGCATTGCGGAAGCGGTAGCGACGGCGCAGTTCGTCGGCGCTCATGGTCCAGCCTTTGACGGTTTCGAGGAGGACGTAGCAAAATTGGTGGTAAAAGGTGCGGGCGAGGTCTTGGCGTTGGGGAGGGGAGAGGTTGGGAAAGGCTTGGGTGAGGTTGCGATCGACGACCCGACGGCGGTAGCGCAGGAGGTGGAAGAGCAGCAGGAATAGGGGGCTGGCGACCAAGCAGAGCAGCGAGAAGGGGAGGAGGGCCAGGAGGCCGACCAGGGATCGGAAAAGGAAGTATTCTATTCTTGGCATCATGGCAATTGGCGGCAATGGCGCAAAAATAGGTTTTTGTGGGGGCTCCTGGTCGATTTTTTGCTATATTTGCCTTCCCACTGGTGTGAAAGCTATCGAGATCGCTACTCCATTATCCCGTACTGTTCGCTCGCCCGCTCCCCTAGTAGAGACGTTGGCGTTGCACCCATTCCCGTTTTGGAAGCTCCAAACGGAACAAATACAACACTTCCCGATAGAAGATCACCCGGAAAGTAGAAACCGCAATAAATAGATATGGCATCGGTTTTGCAGGGCTTTAGATACTTGCTTTCCCTAATATGAGTCCTGGGGAGGCCCACGGGCCCTCCACAATGGGAAAAAATGCCTACGAAGTCGTCCGACTACGACCAAAAACCTACTGAAATTATGCAGACTGTTCAGACCGTAAAAACTGTCATTGCTGACGATCACCACTTGTTTATCACGGGTTTGCGTTCCATCCTGCAGACCGCCGAGCATTTCGACTTCGAAATCATGGAGGTGGCGCACACGGGAGAGGAGTTGCTCGGAAAGTTAAAGCGAATGGATCCCGAGCTCTTGATCCTCGACCTGAACATGCCCGAGCGCGACGGTTTGGACGTGCTGACCGCCATCCGCAGTCAAAACAAAGCCCTCAAAATCCTGGCCCTTACCATGTACGACGACTCGAAAATCGTGAAGTCCGCCTTTAAGTCGGGCGTGGATGGCTACGTTCTCAAAAGTGCGGCGAAAGACGAACTGCTCGAAGCCATTTACGACGTCATGGCGGGCAATACCCACCTGGGCAACGGCGTCCGGCTCAACGAAGTGATGGCCACCATGCGGGGCAAAACGATCAAGCCCAAAAGCTCCCCCTTCGAAGACCGCTTCATCAAAAAATACAACCTCACCAAACGCGAAATCGAAATCCTACGGCTCATCACCCAGGCCCTGAGCAACAAGGAAATCGCCAAGGAACTCTTCATCAGCGATCAAACCGTGAGCGTACACCGCAAAAATATCATGCGCAAACTCGGCGTCAGCAACACGGCGGGGCTCATCAAAATCGCCTACGACAACAGTTTGATCTGATCTCCCTCCTCCCCACACCGCTCCGGAGCGCTTGCTCTGGCTCCGACTGCGACTTCCAGTGACTTCCTGTGACAGGCAAAGGAAGGAATCGGGGAAGCCTCTTTTCGCATTCTCTTTCAGTTCGTAATGAATTTTAGTGACAAATATTCTTTTTTTAGCTATTGCTAAAATACCGCTTAGGGGGTAGAAATGCCACGACTAAACCTTTTATCTTTGTCTCAGATAAATACGGAGGCGTACTAAACGAAGTGTGCCCCGGGGCAACCAACCGAACGTATCAATTTTACAATTACCAAACCATCTTGCCCCGTTTATCGAGAACATCCCATGAACTGAAATATCCGCTCCCACAAAGCTTTACCCTTTCTTCACGAAGCTTTTCTCCTGATTGCAAACGAGGTTATTTCAGCGTTAATACGGATGATGAAACTGATCAAACCAGGCTTCGCCGTGGTCAGCCATTGTCATGCCGCTACCAGACCTGATGAGAACGATTAAGCCGTCCAGTGTGGCCCTTGCCACTCGTGGTTGGATGAATTTGACCCTTAGGAATCGAAACGTATAGAACCTTTTTACAAATTATAATCTCATGAGAAAAGTCTACTTTTTCTCTCCCATTTTCGAAGCTTTGTCGGGCGTCTGTGCACGTCTGACCAAGCCCTTCCTCCCACACTCGTACTCGTCGATTGTTGCTCCCCGAATACTGATTCACCGTCGAATGCCCCGGGGATTCGATCCGAAGAATTTGTTCCACTAACGTCTCATTAAAGCTTGCCAATACTAAAATTCAACGATCAATGCACAAACGTATACTTTTATATTTTGCTTTGTTATTTTGGTGGGTTGTGCCCGTGGGGGCGCAGCTTACTTTTTCCCTGCCCGACCTACAGGTCAACCCCGGGGATGAGATGGAGATCGACCTTACGGTAGAAAACTTTCGGGACATCACCACGGTACAGTTTAGCTTTCGCTGGGATCCGACGGTCCTCGAATTCATCGATATCCTGGACACCAACCTGGTCAACACCTCCGGTTTGGTCGTCAATACCGATGATGCCCAGACGCAGGGGTACTTCGCCCTGGCCTGGTTCGACAATGCCCTAATCGGTGAGACCCTGACCGATGGCGATTACTTTTTGAAAATGAAATTTCGGGCGATCGGCGCCAACGGATCCCAGAGTGATCTGGAGATCAGCGATGACCCAACCCCCTTTCTGGCGGGTGATGCGCAAAGCACTGGCCCCATTGATACCGAGCGGAATAATGGCACGGTTAGTGTCGGTGAACCCAATAGCATCCTGACCCACGAGTCGGGACGGCTCCAGCTTCATCCCAATCAGCCCAATCCCTTCCGGGACCAAACGCTGATCCAATTCGACCTAACCGAATCCGAATACATTACCTTTAGCGTCTACGACCTGGCGGGCCAAAAAGTGCTCCAACAGCAGGGGCGCTATCCGGCGGGTCCCCAGTACATCACTCTGGAACAGCACCAATTACCGGCACCGGGGACCTATCTGTATCAGATTCAAGCCGAGCATTATTTACTAACGCAAAAAATGACACTGGTTCGCTAAGAACCAACCGGTGGCGCGTGCCACCCGATGATATAATCATTTATTCATCCCAAATTCCAAGGACCCATGAGTAAAATCATTACCCGACTCCTAGTCGCAGGAGTGGCCCTATTACTTACTTTCCCTTCCCTTTCTCAATCCATCGCCGTATTACCGGCCACCATCAGCCTCGATCCGGGCGAACGCATTACCGTAGCGGTAACCGTTGATGACTTTTTCAACATTTCCGCCTTTTCGGGAACCGTTAGCTGGGACTCGGATCACTTGGAATTTGTATCGGTTATCCCGTCCAGTATCCAAGTGCCCGGTATGACGCCCCCCAACTGTGGGGGCCCGGTGTGTAGCTTCAACGATGCCTTTACCGATCAGGGCGACCTCATCTTTACCTGGTTTGACCTGGGGGGCAACGA
>CALCCH010000625.1 GCA_937899855.1 uncultured Saprospirales bacterium
CGGCTTCCACCGAGCTCGACACGGAATTTTACCAATCCCTCCTCCGCCACTCCGGCTTGCCTCCCGACCAACAGCCCCCCCTGGTCTTTGGCCAGACCTACGCGCTGCTAAAGCGGGCCCGCGCCGCCCTGGTCGCCTCGGGGACGGCCACCCTCGAAACGGCTCTTTTTCGCGTTCCCCAAGTCGTCTGCTACCGGGGTAGCGCCTTCAACTACTGGATCTTTCGCTCCCTCATCAAGGTACCGTATATCTCGCTGGTCAACCTGATCATGGGAGAAAAAATCGTCGAAGAATTGATCCAGGACCGTTTTAATGCCGACGAATTGGAACGGGAATTGGGCCGGCTACTCACCGAGGAGAAAGCCCGGGAGCTGGCCCTCCAGTACGAACAACTGCGCCAGAAACTAGGAGACCGCGGTGCGTCCGAACGCGCCGCGGCCTTGATGTGGGGCTACCTCAATGCTTAACATCGACGATAGCGCTATTTTTTCGTGGCTGCTTTCTTGGTCGCAGCCTTCTTAGTCGTCTTCTTTTTGGTGGTTTTTTTGGCCGGTTTTTTGGCCTTGGTCTTAAAAGCATCGGGAATTTCCTCCTCGATGATCTCCTTAACTTCGGCGAGGGTCAGTTCGGCGGCCTCTTCCGAGGTCATGCGTTTGTCGTTGACCTTGGGCAGCTTGATGCTCTGTTTTTTAAACTTGATGAAGGGTCCCCAACGGCCGTTCTCTACCGAAATTTTCTCACCGTCCCAACGGTGGATGTAGCGGTTGGCCTCCTTCTCGATTTTGGCCTCGATCAGTTCGTACATCTCATCCATGGTGATCAGATCGGGATCAAAGCGGCGGGGAATATTGACGAACATGCCATCCCATTTGAGAAAAGGTCCAAAACGGCCCTTGCCCCGGGTAAAGGGCTTGCCCTTGTAGGTACCCACCGGCGCATCCGCCTTCTGCTTTTCAACGATCAACTCGATCGCTCGATCCAAGTTGAGGGTAAAGGGGTCCTCGCCCTTGGGCAGCGATACAAAGCTTTCGCCAAATTTGACGTAGGGGCCATAACGCCCCACCGCGACCGATACGGGCTGTTCTTCGTAAGCCCCCAAGTCCTTGGGCAATTGGAACAAATCCAGGACATCGTCCAGTTCGACCTTTTCCATCGACTGGCCCGGGCGCAGGTTGGCGTATTTGGGTTTTTCCCCTTCCTCCAGCTCCTCGGGCTTCCCAATCTGTACCACGGGGCGCCCCAAACGCGAGATCCGTACCAGTACGGTTCGGCCACTCTCGGGATCCATCCCCAAGATGCGCTCACCGGAGGCCCGCTCGGCGTTTTCCAAGGTCTCCACCACCACTTCGTGAAAGACGGCGTAAAAACTCTGGAGCATGTCCTGCCACTTCAACTTGCCCATCGCGATCTGGTCAAAACGCTCCTCGATGTCGGCCGTAAAGCTGTAGTTCATGACCTCTTCAAAGTGCTGTCCCAAAAAGTCGGTCACCACCTTTCCAATATCGCTACACACCAGGCGGTTTTTGATCGCTCCGGTCATTTCCATTTTTTGCTCCTTGTGGATGATGCCATCGCGGAGGGTCAGGAGTTGGTAGACCCGCTCCACCCCTTCGCGCGTCTCTTTGAACACGTATCCCCGGGTGGGCTCCATGATCTTACTGATGGTCGGCGCGTAGGTAGAGGGCCGACCGATACCGAGTTCTTCCATTTTCTTGACCAGCCCCGCTTCGGTGTAGCGAGCGGGGGGGCGGGTAAAACGCTCGGTGGCGGTCAGAAAATCGATCACCAGCTCCTGGCCGACGACCAGGGGGGGCAGGATGCCGGTAGCTTCGTTTTCCTCTTCATCGTCGTCGTTGGCCGCCAGGTAAACCTTGAGGAAGCCATCGAATTTGAGTACCTCGCCTTCGGCGCGTAGTCGGACGTCGGGCACGGTGGAGACCCCAATTTTGACGATGGTTTTCTCCAGCTTGGCGTTGGCCATTTGCGAGGCGATGGTCCGCTTCCAGATCAGTTCGTAGAGGCGTTGCTGATCGCGATCGCTGGATACGTTTTGACGTTCGATATAGGTCGGGCGAATGGCTTCGTGTGCTTCCTGGGCCAGGGCCTTCTTACTCTTAAAGCGCCGCGTCTCGACGTACTGAGGGCCGTAGTTGGCTTCGATTTCGGCGGCGATGCTTTGCAGGGCCACTTCGGAAAGACTGATCGAGTCGGTCCGCATGTAGGTAATAAAACCGGCTTCGTAGAGGCGTTGGGCATTGAGCATGGTCCGTTTGACGGAAAAGCCCAGCTTGCGGCTCGCTTCCTGTTGGAGGGTGGAGGTGGTGAAGGGAGCCGTAGGCTTGCGGGTCAGTGGTTTGACCTCGATATCGTTGATGCGGTAGGTGGCGGTTTTACACTTTTCGAGAAAAGCTTCGGCATCGGTCAGTTGGTCAAAACGGCTGGCGAGGTCGGCTTTGAGCCGGACCATTTTACCTTGTTCGTTTTTGACTTTAAACTCGGCGGCCACCTTATAGAAGGGCTTGGCTTCGAAGGCTTCGATTTGGCGTTCGCGTTCGACGATGAGCTTTACCGCTACCGATTGGACCCGGCCGGCGGAGAGCTTACCCTTGACTTTTTTCCACAGGATTTCGGACAATTCGAAGCCCACCAGGCGATCCAGGACGCGCCGGGCTTGCTGGGCGCCCACCAAGTTGAGATCGAGTAGGCGGGGATTTTGGATGGCCTTGTGGATGGCGGGTTTGGTAATTTCGCGGAAGACGATGCGCTTGGTCTCGTGCTCGTTGAGGTCCAGAACGCGGCAGAGGTGCCAGGAGATGGCCTCCCCCTCGCGGTCTTCATCCGTCGCCAGCCACACTTCATCCACCTTTTTGACCCAAGACTTTAGGTCGTTGACAACCTTTTGCTTATCGGAAGTCACCTCGTAGTTGGGGGTAAATTCGTTTTCAATATCGACGCCGTTATTGCCCCTTTTCAGGTCTCTCACGTGGCCAAAGCTTGACTTGACGGTAAAATCCGTTCCGAGGATCTTTTCAATCGTCTTAGCTTTGGCCGGCGACTCCACAATCAATAAATTCTTCGACATGATTTAGATTTACGTTTAGTATGATCAATCTAATTACCCGACAAATTGTTTATCCAACCCGTACGCCAGGCTGCAAAAGTAGAAATTTTAACCAAGTGACGGAAAGAAATTGAGGATAAGCTATCTCAATTTTGAAAACTGCCGAGCGGGCTGACGATGGGAAAGTCCAGCGCTAATGAGTCAAAATCGCTTTAAAATAGCCTGTTGATGATAATGCCGTCTTACTACTTGAGCCCAAAAATGGGAATAATTTAAAAAAGCCGCAAGCGACCGGAGGAATTAGCCGCTGACTTGTCCAGTATCGCGAGGCATCGCGAGGGATCGCGAGGGATCGCGCGACCTATTGCTTTTGCTGGAGCGAGTCGGGCAGGACGATTCGGCTTTCTTCGTGCAGGATCTCCCCACTGCGGCGCTCCGCCTCAAACGCTTCCTCGCGTTGCTCCCGAAATTGAGTCACCAACTCCTTGACCCGCAGTTCTCCCCGATTGAGGTTTCGGTGGTAGGTGATGATGATAAAACGCGCCATGTCGTCGGGATAGTGAATGCCGAGGTCCTTGAGGTAGGCCGACAGCCGCGATCCCTGGTAAAAGCTCCAGTTGTGAATCATCCAGCGCCCCAAGCTAAAGTGCAATTTGCGGACCACCACCTCTTCCGGGGCCCGTTTGAACTTCGCCTTGGATTCTTCATCGATCAGCTTGTTGAGCTGGATAAAACAATCCGCCAGGTCTTTGGGAATGTAGACCCGGTTGAGGTATTCCTTTTTGATCCGTCGCTGGTATTCCGCTTCGATTTCCGCATCCGTGGAAGGCAATTCTCCTTGGGCGAGCAGCCCACTTCCCCAAACCAACAAAGTCAATAAGGCGACCGTTCTGATCAACATATAGGCGTGTTTTTAGAGTCTTTGGCAAAAATTGGATCGACCGATGCCATAACGACTCGCCCCCAGATTCTTATTGCCGGGAAAAATGTTAACAAATATTAATTTTTGATTTCACGGCCAAAGATATGTATATTTTTTGCTTGTCGCTTTCTAATCCCGCACTTATGAAAAATATTGGCATTCGGGAGATTTTCCTGCTCCAGGTCATCCTTTACCTCCTGGCCTGGGCCGCCTCGCGCTACCTCGCCCAGCTGCTGGCGGTACTGTTTGCGAGCATCACCTTGTTGCTGACCCTGATCGCCTTGGTCGCCGAGGGTCTGGAACCCTCGCGGATTCCCCGCTTTTACTTCCAATTCATGCTGGCCTCCTTCGTGGCGCCCCTACTGGTACTGGTGGTCATGTGGGCCCTGGGGCCGGCCTGAGCCACTTTGCTACATGTCGTTGAACAAGCGCCAGGCCATCCGATTGGTATTGTCCAACATGCGGGTGTTGTCGATAAAGTTGGCGCTGGCCCCTTCCTGAGGAGCATCGCGGTACAATTCGACCTCCCACTGCGGATTATTGAGCTCTCCGCGGGCCGTGGAGTGGAGAAAGACGTAATTCCCCCCGTCGAGCGACGGGTTGTAGTAGATAAACTTGACGTTGTTTTGTTGGGTGACGGGAAACTCATAGTACACCCAGATTTCGTAAGGCGGGGCCGAGGGATCGTTGTCGACCGACACGATATCGTTGGGTTTGCCGTATTTCATAAAGGTGTAGCCCCGATCGGTTTCAAACCCGTGTCCAAAGCCCGAGGCGTAGAGCTTATCGATGGCCTTGGCTACTTCCATGTACTGGTCGTAAACCAGTTTGGGATTATTGGGATTTTGGCGCACCCAGAAACTA
>CALCCH010000626.1 GCA_937899855.1 uncultured Saprospirales bacterium
GTTTTCCTCGTGTGGGACGTTGGTTTCGGTGATGAAGATGGTTCCGGGAAAAACCGACTCCAGCACCGCGCGCATCACTTGGATGAGTTGGTGGGTTTGAGGCAGATGGATTCAGGAGCTATCGGCTTCCTTCCATAAATAACCGATCGCGTCCAGGCGAATCAGTTGGGCCCCACGGGCAGCGTAAAAGAGCAAAACATCCAGAATGTGAAGGAAGAGGCGGGGGTTTTTATAATTTAAATCCAACTGGTCGCGGCTAAAGGTGGTCCAGCAATGGCGCGTACGGCCCTGGGCATCGACGTAATCGTGGAGCAAGGGATGTACCCGGGGACGGACCACCCGCGTGTAATCCTTCTGGGGGTCCTCCTCGATAAAATACGCGGCGTAAGTTTGGTCGCCCGCTAGGAAGCCTTGGAACCAATCGGATGCTTGGGAGATGTGATTGATGACGGCATCGAACATGAGTTGGTAATCTTCGCTCAGCTGCTGAATGTCTTCCCAGGTCCCCAGCTCGGGATTCACCCGGTAGTAGTCGACCACGGAGAAGCCATCGTCGGAGGAATAGGGATAAAAGGGCAGCAGGTGAACGGAGTTGATGGCGCCCTTGACCCAACGATCGAGGAAGCGGTGTAGCGTACGGAGGGGGGGCTCGCCCGCGTGCTGGACCTGATCGCCGTAGGTGATGAGGAGGACGTCGCGCTCGCTGAGGGAGAGGGGGCGCGACGGAGCTTCGGCGTATTTCCGTTGGAGGTCAGCGATACCGCGGAGGACTGCTGCGGCTTGCTCGGCGGGGTAGACACGATGGAGGAGGGTGGAAAGGTTAGGGCGCATGTTTGGGAGGCTTGAGAATGCTTTTGGTGATAAAGGGAATTGGAAAGTCAGTAGTCCGTGGGCAAAACGGGTTTGGAGTAAGGGCAGACGTTGGGGGGGAGATAGATTTTGGGGCTTGGGTGGGCCCACCCTTAAGGCGCCGACACAACAGCGCCCCTTTGCGGCTACTGCACTTAGGCACAGCTCCGCTACCCAGACCCAGGCTCCTGATCCTGGTCGTGGAAAAACAATGGTCTTTTCCGGCACCTAGAATCAGGAAAAGACAGTACATAGACGTTTTGGGGATCTAAATTCCATAAACACAAATTATTATTTACGCTTATATGATTGCTAAAAGGCTGATAATCAACGATAAAAAACTCAAATGAAATTTCATTGTTGTAAATTTTAACATTTGGCCCAAGGCCTCAATCAGTGTCCACTTCTACCCGCTGGCGACGGGCCAGGGACTGCTGCCACTGTTTGACCAAGCGCTCGTGGAAGACCACCAAGGCCGGTTCCCGTAGGGTTTCGCGGTAGATTTGCTGGACGGCACGGTGGTAGGCGCGGGACAATTCCTTCTTCAAGGCCTCGTCCATCCGCAGCCGGCCTTGAAAGTTAAAATCGAACAAGCTTTCTCCTTCCCAGTGCCAGCGGTGCTTCCACCTCGTTTTTTGACGCAGCGTACGTTGCATCAATTCCCACTCCGACGTGGGGTACTCTTGGTTGCCGAGTACCAAGGCGATCAGCAAATCGACCTGGCTGCCGTAACGAATCTCTGCCCTTTGGCGAAAGGTCAATTCCCACCAAGTTCGCCACAGTTCCTGCTCCACCAAGGGCTGTCCCGTCCCCTTTTTCAATAAAAAGAAGCACTGCCCCTTCCGTCGAAACCAGCCCCACACATAATGCCGCTCCCAGGGCACTTCTGCCAAGCCCATCTCCCCCAACCAAAATAAATAGTGAAAACTAAAGCGAACCAACTCCAGACTCATCGACTCGTAGTCCAAGGTAGTAAAAGTCCCCCGGTTCCGGTCGATCCGAACCGCCAGTGACCCCAGCATCAACTCCCCCGGATGGTAGTGGCGCGGGCCGACGGGCGGACGAAACGAAATTTCCCGCCGCTCGCCAATACGCTCCGAATACCACTTCCCCCAGCCGGGACGCTTTTGCTCTTCCGTTTCCAAAGCTTGGTTGATTGTATTTTAGAAAAAGAATTCCAAGTAATTCGCCAGCAAAAATATAGCCGCAAAAAAGGTCAACAAAATACTGGCCTCCCGAGGGTGGAACACAAAGCCCCCCATCAAATCGAGGGCCTTCTGCTCGCGGTCGGGCAGGACGAAACTCAATACGTAAGCCGACCCCAGCGTCGTGAGCAAGCCGATCAAGTTCCACCAAAACCAGAACACCTCCGGCCGCTCCAACCAGAGGTAGATATTGATGCCCACGCCAATCAGCAAGCCCAGATTGGCCGCCCGCGTCGTGATGCTGCGCATCGTGATGGCCATAACAAACATGGCCAAAATGGGACCGTAAAAGACCGAACCAATCTTGTTGACCGCCTCGATCACCGTATCGGCAATGTCGCCCGCAAAGAAGGCAAAGCCCATACACACCACGCCCCAAAAGACGGAAGCATAACGGGAATAACGCACGTAAGTAGCATCCCCCACCTCCTTGCCCCGGACGATAAAGTCCTCCACAAAAACCGCCGACAAAGAATTGATGGCCGAACTCAGGGACGACATCGCCGCGGAAAGGATGGCCACCACCAGAATGCCAATAACCCCGTGGGGCAAATATTGTAAAATAAAAACGGGAATCATTTTGTCGGGTTCGCCGGTCGGAATCGCTTGTAAAAAAGCCTTGTCCGTCAAAGCCAGGGTGCCGATGATGAGCCCCATTACGCAATAGGTTAGGGTCACCGGAAAGCGGAATAAGCCATTGACCAGTAGGGTTTTTCGCACCTCCCCCAAACTCGAAGCGGACAGGAGGCGTTGGGCCTGCGATTGATCGCAGCCATAATAGGAAGTATAAAGGACAATGCCACCAAACAGCATTGGCCAGACCCCAAATTCGTCGTTGTTAAAACCCAGTGAGTCGTAATCGACCGCTCCCAAGCGGCTCCGGTCCACCTTGAGTAAAAATTCCTCCCAACCCCCCAGCGCACTCAAGCCGTAGGCAAAGCAGATGACGATGCCACCAAACAACACAATCATCTGGATCATATCGCCGTACACCACCGCCCGCAAGCCCCCTAGCTAGGAGTAAATCATCGTAATCACCGCTACCAACAAAATGGTACTGGTAAAGGAAATCTGGAAGACACTTTCCAAAATGATGGCCATGGTGTACACCATCACCCCCGTTCCCAGAGCCCGACTGATCTGAAATACCAGACTGATCAGGAGCCGGGAGGATTTGTCAAAACGCTTTTCCAAAAACTCGTAAATGCTCACCATACCCGATCGGTACAGGGGCGGGATGATGATGCTCATCACCAAGAGCATGGCAATGGGCACGCCAAACTCAAAGGTGAGCCACTGCATGCCCCCATTTTCCTTGAGCCCCACAAAAGCGGGGGCCGAGATAAAACTGATGGCGGAAAGTTGGGTCGCCGCCGTACTCATCGCCAGGGGAAACCAGCCCAAGCTCTTGCCCCCCAGGAAATAATCCTCCCCACTGGCATTGTCCTTAAAACGGTAGCCGAGGTAGAGGAACCCGAGCGAGTAGCCAAGGATGATCAAATAATCGAGGTAATTCATGGCGTAGTGGTTTAACGAGTCGTCCCACTAATTTATCCAAATATTTGGAAACCACTAAACCCAATGACGCATTTGCCCACTCCCCCAGGGAGCGCGGGGGATCGCCAAGGTCAATTTTGCCCGCCCTCTGAATTTTTGGCGGGTTTGAAAAAGTCATAGTTCACGCTGAAGCTGATCCAGGCTTTGTCATTGTACAAAAATCCACTACCCAAATCCCCAAAGCCTTTGTCCCAGCCCACTACGAAGCCGGGCGAAACATCGCCAAATCGGAAAGAAAGCCCCAATCCATACGTGAGCCCCGCGCTATTTTCTATCCGATCAGTCTCGGTAATCTCACTATTGTTCGCCGAGTTGAAGTTCAGGCTGCTTACCCCAGCAAAACCAAAGGGCGCAACGTAAAAAGGCCGCACCGATGACAAGCGCCATTTCCAACCGATAAAGGGGGCGATGTTGAAGTCGCCATCCAGCAGGGCGGCGGGAGCATTGCCCAATTTTAAGCGGTATTTAAAGGGAGCCGTCAACAGACCGGAGAAAACATCGTTGGCGTACTTGTAATATTCAGTAGCCGTATGCTGCTCGATGATGTCCGTTTCAATCCAGAAATTGCCATCGTAATCCTCCTTACTCGCGGTCTTCCCCGCCCGAGGGTATACCACGGTTCCGTCCGCCAAGGTCTTGATGACCGCTTGATCTTGCTTGCCACTCGACCCGGGAATGGTGATCAGTTGGTACGTTTTACCGGCTCTCTCCAGCTCGGGATAATCCAGCATTCTAAAATAAACCTGGTAATTCAACTTCCGATAGTCCTTAAAATTGGGACTCAAGTTTTGATCCGCATAAATCAGATAGTCTTGCCCATTCTTTTCAATTCGCAAACCAAGGGGGGCGTCAACTGGGGCATTTTCCTCTTGCCCCAATACGGTCAGTACGGTAAAAAGGGACAGTATCGCAATCGTTACAATTTGTTTCATGTTACCTTGATTTTGGTATTCATCGGTTTGGGTCAAAACCCTTTACTTACTTTGTCCTCCTTTATCATATCAATAAACCCCTTATCCGACACCAATGAATGGGGTAAGGCACCATTCCATTTATCCATAAATAAAAGTTCGATGGGAATTTCTTCCAGCGCTCCCAGCCGGTACAGGAGTCTCCTGACCTCAGCCGAATCTCTTATCGCCAGCTCTTCGATTTCTTTTAAACTCGTCGACAAATCTCTCTTCGCTGAATAAGTTGGGGGCGGCTCAAATTCAATCTGGATGTAATTTATTTCAATCCCAATGCCCGCCAGTCTTTCCCCTGGCATCGGACCCGGAATAATTACCTCGTATGGTGGAGGTATAACTTTTACAATGGAGTCTTGGACGGAGAAAGGGTCCTTTTCAAAACCCAGGAGGTATAAACAATTATCAATTAAAAGTGATCTATTCTGGATCAAGTATCTCAATTCATACTGTGGACATAGGTTCTGAACTGCGTACCTGATTTCGTCTTCAATTCTTTCTTCAACTTTAATCCTCGCCTCTTTAGAATCAGTTGAACCAAAGTTTTCTACGATAGCTCTACCCTTGTCCTTATTGAGGCGATAGTGAACACTAACGATTACGTCCGTTAAATATTTATCTCTTGTCTCAACGGGTATTTTGGAGTAATTTCCCTCCTTGCCATCTATGTAAACTTGCGATAGGCGAGTATCATACCTGTACACTTTGTCCATCCAAGGAACAAACCAATTTAAGCCTGGCTCGGCGGGAGTTTTTAATAGTCTTCCCCATCTGTGGACCATGACCAATTCATATTCCTGGACCTGAGTTACAAATAAGGCAGTCGAAATTAAAGCCCCCCCGAATAATATCAACAGGAGTTTTAAAAGCACTTTTCCAAGGGCCGCGTTTATTATTAACGCCAAGGTTCTTTTTGACCACGATATGTCTTTTTCAACGACTACGTATCTTTCTTTTATCTCGTCAAGAACTTCATCCCGCACCAAATTTTTCAGGTCTTCTACCGTAGTGTTTTTTTGAAGGTTTCCATCTTTTTTGTTTTCCGCCATTGGTAGTATGTTTTTATTTTTTCTCTGCTTTCCTCGAACGACAGGCTAGAAGCCACATAGTTTTGCAGGGTTTTAGCCCTTTCTTGCCATTTTTTGGTAAACGCCAGCAAACAAGACTTTCCGGTTTGTACTTAGAGACCCGCGTCCCCTTTTTTCAATTGTAGCCCCGATTGGTTTGACCCTTCCACTATTATGTTAATGGGAACAAAAACGCTGTCGTAGCGGGCAACCATCCAGGTCAGCAGCTCCTCGTCAAAGCGAGCATCCACACTATCCCTCAAGGTTTTGAAAGTCATGGCGCGGCCTTGCTTCGATTCGAGGTGATGCTGTACTTTGGCCTTGGCGTAGGGGAGCAGCCGTTCGGTTTCTTGGTCGATCCGCTCGATGATGGGGGCCGCCACCAGCTCGATTCCGACCGTACCCGGGGGCGACAGCTCGGTCCAGGAAAACTCCTCCGGGAAGGCTTCGATGGTTTTTAGAATCCGATGGGTATCAATCTGCGCACCCAGTTTTTCTTTGATGCGATCAACCCCCATGAGCTTCCAGCGATTGGCGACGAGGTAACTCTTGATGTCGTTGGCATCGTCGAGGAGTTGGCGGCGTTCGTCCGCTTCGGCTTTTAGTAAAAAAATGGCAAAGGCAAACAAGAGCGTACCGAAATAGGCAAATCCTTTTTTGTAGGAAACGGATTGCTCGACTTCCTTCAACAAAAAACGCAGGCTCGCGTACACCAACGGTGCCGCGAATAGGATCAGCCCGAGTATCCCCGCCCAACCCGTCGCGCCGATAAATTCGTAAAGCGAAAGAACTTCAACTATTTTCATGACTCCAACTTTACGGGGTTTGGGTCAACACCAAACCGAAAGAAGCAAGCGCCCCGGACGCGGTACGCCACGGGGGAGCTTGCCTCGCTTACCATTAGCTGTATTGTGTTTATTTCAAACGAGTTCTTCTTCTTCCGCGTCGGGCTCCTGCTCGCCAAAGAAGAGCAAGTCGGGCTGCTCGTTGGCCAGGGCGGGCGTGATGATGTCCATGGCCGCCACCCCATTCTGCTGTAGCGCCAGCGAGCGGACTTTATTGTTCATCTTAAACACCGGACCACCGAGGAAAGGCGTCTTGATTTTCGATCCCTTGAACAAGGGCGTCAGTCCTTCCTTCGCAATAATGGTCGTGGACAGGTCCTTGGAGTAGTTCACCCCCAATTCCAAATTGGCGTCGGCGATGTCCAACTGGGCATTGCCCAAATCACCCTTCGCCTTCAGCTCAATCTTGCCACCTGCCGAGTTGGAGATGATGATGGTCGCACTCCGCGCCGTCACCACCTCGGTTACCACCGTCCAGTCCTTGTCCCAACGGCCCTGACGGTACAATTCCAGAATCTGCTTGCCCAAGGTAATCTGATCCTTGATGCTGGGCGACAGCGTCCCCGTGGCTTTAAAGAGGATGGCATTTTTCTTCGAAAATTCGACGATAATCCCCGCATCCGCTTCCGCCAACTGACTCCCCGCGGGGGAGAGATTACCGGAGGCCTTAGTCGTGACGGACACCGCCCCACTCGAACTGTGCTCGATGTCGGACCGATCCAAATCCGGCTCTTCCACAAAGCTGATCCCAAAGTCCTCCAGATTGGCAATCTTGGTGAAGACGTTTTTCTTCATGACGCCAATGTCGCCCAAGGCAATGGGGGTACCGGGTAGCCAGGTGGCAAAATATCCGAATTGTTTTCTCAGTTCGCGGGTATACTTCCGACTGGTTGACATGCTGCAATGATTTATGGGTTACAAAATGAAATGAGACGCCATCGTCCGAACGGACCCGTCCCATTTGGCTTCTCAAAGGTAGGCCCCCAAAGCTCTCCACCACAAGGACACTTTCACCAAAACATCGCGAAAAAATATTCGTATCTTACCACTACACGCCTTAATTAAGCGCTGATAGTCAGCCTTTTAATATTGGTATTTACCCTAAAAACATCACAATAAAAAACGTGACCAACAAAGTATTTCAGCTCCTCAGCATCCTACACCCGTCCGAGTTGAAGCCGTTCGAGCGCTGGCTGCGCTCCCCCTGGTGCAACAGCCAGCAGAAGCTACACGAGCTGTTCGTCCTACTCCGACCCCTCCATCCCCACTTCGACTAGCCCAAAGTCCTCAAGGAGACCCTGTTCCGACAGCTCTACCCCGAGCAGCCCTACAGCGTGGGCTGGTTGCGCAACCTCTTCTCCGCCCTCTCCCGACAGGTCGAACGCTTTTTACAACACCAGCAACTCGACCAGCAACCCGAGTTGGGAGAGCAATTGCTGCTCCAGTGCTTCCGCGAACGCCACCAAGCCAACTGGTTTCGTAAAGGCAGTCTCCAGCTCATCGAGCGTCTCCGGAGCCGCCCCACGGCCGACCCCGAATCCCTCCACTGGCTGAGCACTTGCTACGAACAGCTGCACCGCCATCCCGAGCTGTCGCAAAAACAACGGGCCGACTCCCAAGCCCTCGACCAGGCCCAAGCCCAGCTCAATCGCGCCTCCGCCCTACGCCAGAACCGCTTTCTGAGCGAACGCCACGAAAGACACAAAATCCTCGGCGATCAAGACCAACTGCCCGAACAACTCCGGGCCCTCGATCAGTGGACGCAAGCCATTGACCTGCCCGCCATTACCGTCTACCGCCTCTTCCTCCACGAGGCGAGCGCGCCGGGGCGCGCGCGTTTTGAGAAGCTGCGCCAGCACTATCTGGACCACCTCGATGCCCTCCACCCCACCGACCAGAGCATTTTCCTTTTCCTCCTCCTCAACGAAGCCGCCCGACTCCGACTCCGGGGAGAACCCCACATCCACCGCGATATTTTTGCCCTCTTCCAACTGGGACTGGACCGCCAACTCCTGCTGCACCACGATCGCATGAGCGAGGTCACCTTTACCAATATCCTCACCATGGCCCAACTGAGCCAGGCCCACGATTTTGCCCACGACTTTATCGAGACCTACGCCCCCAAACTTGCCCCCCAATTGCGCGACGATGCCCACAATTGGGGGCGGGCCTTCGTGGCCTTTCACAGCCACCGGGCCGATCCCCACGAACTGGAACTGACCCTCCACCAACGCGGCAACGACCTGACGACCTTCTCGGTGCGTTCGCGGATTTTGCTCTTGCAAATGTATTTCGAGGAATTGCGCGATCCCGGCGCGCGCGATGCCAACTTTCTCCTCGCGCGCTGCGAAGCCTTCGCCAAATTGGTCCGGCGCAAACGCAGCTTTCCCGAGAAAAACCGAACGGCTATCTTACGGACGCTACGCTATCTGCGCAAGCTCGTAAGCCTGACCGGCCCACTCCGAGTAGATCAAAAAGAGGTGGCTAAGGTACGGGCGGCCCTGGCGGAGGAACCCCGCCTACACGCGCGGGATTGGCTGCTGGAACGGCTAAAAGAATTGGGGCAACCGAAGTAATCCGGCTGCCCCAAGGTATCCATCGAGAAAAGAATTAAATCATGATTTCTTCGATGATGATCTGAATGATTTCGAGAATCGTCATGGCACGGGAGTTTTGTTTTCCAGCTTCCGATTCGCGGAAGGGAAAAAGTGAAAAAATAGGGTTTAGGCCCGTCGGTGAGGACGGAATAAGCGCCTAGTCCCCTGGCACTCCACGTGACCGGCCAGGGACTGGGTCCTTAAATTCTTTAGCTAATGGTTGTTGGTATATTAGGTTGTTGGTGTATTAATCTACCAATCCGTTTT
>CALCCH010000627.1 GCA_937899855.1 uncultured Saprospirales bacterium
TGAGTTGGAAGTCGTTGTAGGTTGGTAGAAAGGGCAATTCGAGCAGCTCGAACAAAAAGCCGAGGTAGGACTGGCGGGCGGAGGCCAAGAAGGTGGTTTTTTTCCCAATCGGCCCCTCCAGTGTAAAATTCAGATCGCTCGACCCAACGGTAAAGGACCCGCCCAAACGATCGTCGCGACCATCGCGGAGGCGAAAGCCAAAGACCGAACTCAGGGTATTGCCACGGTTGGCGGGAAAGGCCCCACTGTAAAAATCCACCTCCTGGATAAAGTTGACGTTAATCATCCCCACGGGCCCGCCGGAGGAGCCCTGGGTGGCAAAGTGGTTGATGGTGGGCACCTCCACTTCGTCGAGGTAAAAACGGTTTTCGTTGGGTGCACCCCCCCGGATAATCAAGTCATTGCGAAAGGAAGCCGAAGAAGTCACCCCCGGCAACTGCTGGACCACCAGGGAGATGTCGCGGTTGCCTCCCGGATTCCGCTGGATTTCCGCCACGCCGATGGAGCGCAACGATACCGGACTCTCCTCCGTCTTTTTAAAAGGCGACGCCTTGACCACCACCTCCTCCAACTCCTGTACCGCCTCACTCATCTGGATGTCGATCTCAGCTGGCTTATTGTTGAACACCTGAATCTCGTACTCCGTAAAGTCGTCAAAACCCACGTAAGAAGCCCGAATGCTGTACAAACCCGGCGCCAAGCCGCGGACCTCGTAGTTGCCATCCAAATCGGAGGTCGTCCCACTATCCGTTCCCAATACCAAGACGGTGGCAAAAGAAATGGGCTCGTTGTTGATCGAGTTGGTAATGGTCCCCTTGATGATCCCCGATTGGGCCACCAGCGAGCAATAGCCCAGCCCCCAAACGAGGAGCGCAAGTAACTTTTTCATGTTATTGATTTAGTTGATCCAGGAATTTTTAGATTATCCAACTTGCATTCAACCAAAGTGCGGTTCGCCTCATTTAACAGGAGCAAAAATCCTCAATTGGCCCAATGAATGCAGTCTAAACATTCAAAGTTTTATTTTGTTTTTACACTAAATATATTTTTTTGCTGTAAAAAAACATTTAATGAACACCCTTTCCCAATTGCTAAAAGCCATGCTCCCCCTCCTGGAAAAATACACCGAAACGGAGCAACACGAAGCCAGTCTGACCGCCTTCGTAGCCTGGCTCAATCGGGAACTGGCCATCCCCAGCCCCAGCCGACCGATCGAAAGACATCCCGTCATGCACACCGACGCCATGATTAGCGCTCACCTGAGCCGCCTCAACCGTTTTACCAAACGCTACTCCAAGGTGGCCCTCAAAAATTCACCCCTCGCGGGAATCGACGATTTTGTAATCTTAGTCAGCCTTACAAAAGGAGAAAGGAGCAAATCGGAGGTCATCGCCCGCAATTTGATCGAGTTCAATACCGGTATCGGTATCATTCGACGGCTGCTGCGGCACGACTTGGTGGAGGAATTGCCCGATGAGGAAGACAAACGGGGCAAGCGAATCCGCATCACCCCCGCGGGAATGAGGGTACTCAGCCAGATTTACGGCAGCCTGGAGGCCACCTCCTATCTGCTGACGGCCGATTTGTCGGAAGGCGAAAAGAATGTGCTGCTGGGGACCCTACAACACCTGGATCAGCACCACGTGGATGCCTTTGAGCAAAATGTACAATCGCTGAAGGAGATCACGGAGGCTGATCCCGACGACTACTAAGCCCCTTCCCCATCCCAGCGCAAATCCGCCAAAATACGGGGCCGTATTTCTCGGCGGATGATCGAAAGGGGGTGAATGGGAAAGAGGGCGTCGAACACCTCCAGCTCGGCAAGGTTTCTGCGATTGCCCTCCGCAAAGTAGGGCGCGTAGGGATCGCGTCGGTAATGCGCCATCAACTGTACCAGATCCATTCCGGCCAGCTCGCTCAAGGGCTGCATCAACAAATTGTCGCGACTCCCGGTGGGCTCGCCCTCGTGTACCCGAACCATTACTTGGTAAAGGCGTTGTTCGCCGTAATGCCGCAGATCGAGGTGGTACAAATAGTCCACCCCCATCCGCTCCTGCCGGGGAATTTTACCAATCGTCTCGTAGGCCTCCACTCCTTCTTGCACCAACAGTTCGCAGGAAATCAAGCCCCCCAATTGCCCCGCCAAAATCCCCCTGATCCGATTGCGGTAAGCCGCCAAGTCCGCAGCAAGCGTTCCCGCTTCCAGTGGCCCGGTGGGTACCTCCAAATCGAGCCGGAGGGTATCGCCGTAGGGGCTGGTGTACACGCGGAAACGATCGTTTTGCTGACTCATTTCCCAACCCAGGGTATCGACCCGGAGGGCGTGGAAATCGACGATTTGCTTTTGGTACTGCCCCGCGTACTGACGCAGCTTGGCGTAGCCCTCCTCCCCATAAAGCTCCCGGTACCGATCGGCCACGCACACTTCAAGCTGCTCCCGCTGCGACGGGGTCAGGGGAAACAATTCCTCGAATAGGTTGCGCGGAGCGGGGGTCCGCTCGGCGGGAGCTTGTCGACGATTGCGTCGAAAGAAGTTCTTAAACATCGCTCGATCGTTGTGGACTGATAAATCGCCGGTAAGATAGTCAATTCTCGGCGCTTCCGCTCAACGCACCAACAGCACGTCGCCCCGGTAGAGCTCCCGTTCACCATCCACAAACTGAACCTCCGCCAGCCAAGTGTAAATCCCGCTGGGCATAAAACGCCCCTTGAGCCGGCCATCCCAAGCGGTAGGCTGATCGTGTACCAGGGCACCCCAGCGATCAAAGACCTTAAATTGCGCTACTCCCGCTACTCCTTCGCCAGTGTACACCTCCAGCGTCTCGTTTTGCCCATCCCGGTTGGGCGAAAAAGCGTTGGGTACGTACACCCGGCGGGTTTTGTCGGCCCGAACCAACAAACGCTCCTCTCCCACACAACCATCCGCAAAGCGAACCCGTACCACAAATTCGGTCGATTCGGTAATGCTGGCGTACGGATCGGGACAGTCCGAGCAAGACAGCGGCTCCCGGGGGGTCCACTCGATCGTAGCCCCCGTAAAACTGCGATTGCTCCAGGCTTCCAACGAAAAGTCTTCCGCCAGGGCTACCGCCTCCGTGGGTCCATCCAAACCAAAGCGAAACGGCGGGGGTGCGACGAGTTCGATGCCTTGCCCGGCCAATTCACAAAGATTGGCGTCGATCACGCGGGGAACGTAGCGGCCCTCGCCCAATTGGAAGGTCCCGCTCGAAGTGTAGGATTGCCCACCGTCCATGCTAAAGCGGTAATCCGGCACGCCCCCCCTCACTATCAGGCTAACCTGCGTCGTCTCGCCACCGTCGCAATCAAAAGCCTCAACTTGCGAAAGGATTTGCAAGGGCTCGGGCTCTTTGATCTCGTATTGGTAGCGAAATTCACAACCGCGCTGGCTGCGATTCATCAACAATTCGTAATTCCCGGCGGGTAAATTGTCCAACTCGGAGGCACCGCTGAGGTAGTTCCCTCCCGCATCGATCCAGGTCAGTTCGTAGGCATCGCTCTGGGGCGCAAAGCCCAGGCGGATGGCACCGCCGCTTTCACCGTAGCAGGGGGCATCGGTCACCAGGGGTACAAAGCTCGGAACCTGATCTTCGCGGAAGCTAATTTCAATCTGCTCCACACTGATTTCCCCACAGTCGTTGGTGACGGTCACGGCGTAAATCCCCGATTTTGCCACGACGATATTGGGTGTCTTTTCCCCGGTCGACCAGCGATAGTGTTGTGCCTCGGGAGCCACCGCCGTCAAAACGGTCCTTTCGTCCTCACAGATCAGGGTATCTCCGCTGATGGACAGATCGAGCGTTCCGTCCGATTCGAAGATGCTGATTTCGGCACTACCGCTACTACAGCTATCGTTGGTCACCGTCACGGTGTAGGTTCCGGGCTGGTCGAGCTGAATCCGGGGGCCCTCCTCGCCGGTCGACCACTCAAAGCGGGCGGTCGGCCCCGCCAGGGCTTCCAATTCCAAGCTCTGACCGGTACAGAGCACCGGCCCGCTCGCTCGAATGGTCACTGGAATTTCGGGATCTTCGGCGTCGTTTTTAAAAAAGTGATCGGTAAAATTGGGCAGTCCAGCAGTAAATAAATTGGGGCTGTCGAAGGCGAGCAAATCCCGGCGCAGACAGGGACTGGCGGAATTGGCGCAGAGGATCGCGGACAGGAAGGAAGCTTCGTAGCGGACCTCCAAAAAGTAAATGTTACCGTCCGGGGCAACTTGCAGCTGACCGGGCAGCACAAATTCGCCGTCGATTTCGAATAGCAATTCTTCCGAGCTGGCTACGTCGGAAACATCGGTGGAAACGCGAACGATGCTTTGCTGGTTAAAATCTCCGGTACCGTAGAGGTAGAGGTACTGGCTGTAGGGAGAAAAACTCGCTCCGTAGGATCGGGGATGAGGGACCGCTTGCGGGTTGCTCAACTGGCCGCTAGTGGGGTCAAAACGGAAGAGGATACCGGGAGCGTAGAAGTATTGAGCATCGGGTGAAAAGCGCAGGGGGGCCGCATTACCGCGGGCTCCGGGGAGGTTGGGCCGGGGTAGGCGTTTTTCCAGTTGGACGCCCGACGCACTGATGTGGTAGATATCATAGCTGTCCCAATCGGGATGGTAGCAGGCCAACCAGGAATCGCGACCGTTGGCGTGGCGGCAGGCGGTCAGCCCCTCGATGGCGGAAGGTACGATGGCTTCGCGGTAATCGACTACGCCCCCCAGGCCGCCGTTGATCCGCATATCGACCTCAAAGAGCGACAGACCACGGCTGGGGGTACCGTCGATATTGGCCTCTTCCTCGTCCATGGTAAAAAGATAGTAGCGATCCGTGCTTCCCGGTACGGGTACGATGATGGAGGACTGGGTGCTGCTCCATCCCCCACCCTGCTGGCCTTGCATGTTGTAAAAGGAAGCGCCATCGCGATTCCAGATATTGCCCGGTGCCTGTTGGCCCGCGATGGTTCGGCCACCGCCGTCGGTGAAGAAGAGTAGCTCGCCCGCTGCGTTGCAAATACTCGCGGAGCCCTCCGGCGTGCGAATGGGGGTTGGCGGCATCAGAAATTCCGCACCTTCGTTAAAATTGAGCCCCACGCCCATGCCAAAAAACCACTGGTTGCCCTCCTGGAGTTGGGCCCGTACGGTGGAGAGGACCGATGGGAGCAACAGCATTACACAAAGGAGGATTCGAAGAAAATACCTTGAATGAATCATAGTTTTATTTTTTGAATGTAAGAAGGTCAACTTGATGCTTCGAGCCGGGGCATAGCAAGCCCCGTCGACCAGTGGTCGATTCCCAAAAACGGGGGAAGTCACAATCAGGACTCTAGCAACTCCGTTGATCACATTCCGTCGGCCACAGGTTTGGTGGCAGGACAAAATTTTGAGTTATCACGCGGGGGAAGGCATCTAAGGATACCTTAGAAGATCAGTAATGCTTCGCTGAATTAAGAAGGGCAAATGGGTAAGTAGAAATAACCAGCAATTAGAATGGAAAGACTGCTGATGGAAGACCTTATTTTCGTAACGTTAAAATTCGTTTTTAAGTATCCAAAACTTCGGCTTCGCTCTATATTTTTTCAACTTTCTTTCACATCTTTTATAAAAAAGGAAATACGCAGCGAAAAAGTTCGCCAAAAAGTCAAAAAATAAATCCAAATACACCATTGCTGGTCATTGGGGGCCCTGATCCCCTACCCTAGCGGACCAACAGCACATCACCCGAAAACACCTCGCGCTCCCCATCCAAAAACTCCACCTCCGCCATCCAAGTGTAGATGCCATTCTGTACGGGTTGCCCTTTGGTCCGTCCGTCCCAAGCCAGTTGGGGGTCGTCGTGGAGCAGGGCCCCCCAACGGCTAAAAATTCGAAATTGGCGTACCTCATTTACCCCATCCCCCACGTACACCCGCAAGGTCTCATTCTGGCCGTCCTGATTGGGCGAAAAGGCATTCGGTACGTACACCCGACGGGTCTTATCCGCTACCACCGACCACTCCGCCACGAGCGTACAACCGTCCGGGAAGCTTACCCGTACGGCATAGTCCGTGTCCTCCAGCAAACTCGTCGAGACCACCGGACAATCGCTACAGTTGATGGCATCCGCCGGAAACCACTCCAATTGGGCACCACTCAAATCGCGGTTGCTCCGCACTTCCAATTGAAAGGGACGCCCCTGAGCCACCGGCTCGGTCGGCCCCACCAGCTCTACAATCAGTACCTCCGACGCCACGATCGTGATCGGATCGCTGGACTGCTCGCACAAATTGGCATCCAGTACCGTCACGATGTAGTTACCCGGTAGCAAGACCGCACTCGATGACTCTACAAAAGCACTGTCCGCAGCGTAGCGGTAGCGATAGTCGGGACTGCCCCCCTCCACCTGTACCTCCAAGCGGGAGCCCCGCTCCTCACCGCAATCAGTGGTCACCACCGAAGTAAGTACTTCAAGGGCTGCGGGCTGATCGACCAAGAAGTCGTAAGTAAAGACACAATCCTCGGCGAGCGGACGAATGTCTACCCGGTACTCCCCCACCTCCAGATTTTCGATTCGACTACCGCTACCTAGCGGATTATTTTGATTGTCAAACCAGGCAAAAGTATAGGGGGGATTGGCTTGTTCAAAACCCAGTTCGATGGCCCCTTCCGCATCTCCAAAGCAAGGATTATCAAAGACTTCCGCCACAAAATCGGGCCGGAGCTGATCTAAAAAACGCACGTCAACCGAGCCCGTATTGCTGCGACCACAAGCGTTGGTGACGGTCACGGTGTAGGTCCCCGATTCTTCGACAAAGAGATTGGGCGAGAAATCTCCAGTCGACCAGCGTAGGGTCAGGGCATCGGGCGCCACGGCGGTGAGCACGGTAAAGTCTTCCTGGCACAGCAGGGTATCGCCAAAGATGGACAGCTCCGGCACCACGAAGGGGATACCGAGCTCGATTTCGGTGGCTCCCCCTTTGCAACAGCCATCGGTGACGGTGACGCCGTAGCGGCCGGGCTGATCGACGGTGATCGCGGCCGTGCTTGCCCCCGTCGACCAGCGATAGGTCACGCCGGGCTCTGCCGCCAAAGCGGTCAATGTACTGGGTTCGCCGATGCAGATGGAGTCTTGGGTCGCCTCGATGATGACCTCAATTTCGGGGAAAGTATCGTTGTTGTTAAAAAAGTGATCGGTAAATTTGGGCAAGCCGACGGGATTGAAATAGGTGGCGGGAAAACTGGCCACGTCGTTTTCGACACAGGGGGTGAGTGAATTGGGGCAGTTGATGACGGAGACGGAGGTCTGACGAGTAAAAAAATCGGCTTCCACAAAATAAATATTGCCATCGGGAGCCACCTGCATTTGCCCCCCCAGTCTCGGGGTGAGGTAACTGCTGATCACCTCCTCCGTCTCGATGGGTGCCGGTACTTTGGTTGCGTAACGTAGGATGGTCCGGCGGGCCTCGTATTCTTCCCGGTACAGGTACAGGTATTGACTATTCGGGGAGAAAGTGACCCCATAAGAAAACGGGTTGGGAATCAACTTGAAATCGCTCAATTGCCCGTTGCCAGGATTGAAGCTGTACAGCGCGCCGGGGGCGTAAAAGTGCTGCCCATCGGGAGAGAAACGCAGCGGCGCCGGATTGGCCTGGGAGAAGCCGGGAGGGAAAGGAGCGGCTACGCTACTGGCCAGGAAGAAGCCAAGCGTGCTGATCTGGTAAATGTTGTAGCGGATCTGGTTGGGCTCCAGAAGGGCCAACCAATAGTCCACTCCATTGCTGTGGCGGCAGACCGCCAGGCCCTCAGAAACTTCCGGTACGATCGCTTCGCGGTAGTCCACCACGGCCCCCAAACCACCATTGGCCGTCATGTCAATCTCAAAGACCGACAAGCCCCGCTTGGGCGTCCCCGTGACTACCCTTTCGCCCTCGTCCATGGTAAACAAAAAATAGCGATCCGTCTGCTCCGGTACGGGGATGATGATGGAAGACTGTTGGCTGCTCCACCCACCCCCTTCGAGGCCGTTCATATCGTACAGGACCCCGTCGATGCGATTCCAGATGGTTCCGGGCTCATCGGGAGTATCGTTGGGCCGCCCACCGCCGTTGGTGTAAAACAGGACTTCCCCCAAGTCATCGCAGATGATGGCGCAGCCCTCAAAGGTAGCCATGGCATTGGCATCGGCGATGACCAGATCAGCCCCGGGATTGAAGTTGAGCCCGTGCCCTTCCCCAAAGTACCAAATGTTGCCCTCATTGCTTTGGCCGGATACCTGGGCAAAACAACACAGCAAAATACAAAGCGCCAGTGCGCGAAACGCGAGTCGAAGGTTGGTCATGGTTGGTCGTTATCTAGTAAATACCGCTTAGCGAATCAGCATTACGGCACCCTGGTAAATCAATCTTTCCCCATCCAGAAATTCGACTTCGGCCCACCAAGTGTAGATGCCGTTTTGGAGGGTTTGCCCCTTTGATCGTCCATCCCAACCCAGCAGCGGATTGTCGTGAACCAGCGCGCCCCAACGGCTAAAGATTTTAAACTGTAGGACCTCGGATACCTCTTCACCGGGATAAACCAGCAATTCGTCATTCTGACCATCCTGGTTGGGGGAAAAAGCATTGGGAACATAGACCCGTCGATCCTTGCGCGCCCGCACCAACAACTCGGCGGTTTCGGTACAACCTTCTGGGCTCTTCACCACGGCCTCAAAACGGGTATTTTCGATGATGCTGGTCGATACGACGGGACAGTCTGTACAGTCCAAAACATCGGCGGGCGACCACTCGATTTCCAATTCTTCGGGATTGCGATTGCTCACCAGTTCGATCTCAAAAGACCGCCCAATGGGTATCGCCTCCGTCGGTCCGCGCAAGCTCAGTTCGAAAGCTTCTACCTCAGAGATTACAATGGATTCGCTACTTTGTTCGCACAAGTTGGCGTCGATGACGGTGAAGGTGTAGCTACCCGGCGGCAAGTCAAAGACGGTAGCGGCAGTAAAGGCTTCGTCCTCCTCAAAACGAAGCAGGTAGTCGGGACTTCCCCCCAGCACGGTCACGGCGACCGGGGTGGTAGGAGCGGTATTGCAGGGCAGGTCGCTGACCTGGGGAATGACTTGTAGGGGCTCAGGTTGGTCGATAAAAAATTCGTAGGTGAAGCGGCAGTCCTGCCCCTCTTCCTGGAGTTCCAACTGGTAAGTTCCGGAGCGGAGGTCCCTGAGGCTAGCCGTTTCACCGAGGAGTACCCCCCGGGCATCAAACCACTCAATGCGGTAGCTGGGCCCCGCCGGCGCAAAGGCCAGCTCGATGGCGCCCCGACTTTCGCCAAAGCAAAGGTTGTCAAAGACCTCGGAATCAAAGACGGGGGGGCTTTCCTGGGCAAAGCTGACCTCGATCGAGCCAACTCCCGATCCGCCGCAGTCGTCGGTAACGGTGACGGTGTAGGTCCCCGAGCTGCCGACGTCAATACTGGCCGTTTCGTCTCCCGTCGACCAGCGATACGCGTCGGCCTCGGGCGCTACCGCCGTGAGGGTCACCGAACTCTCGTCGCAGGGACGCGTCGGGCCGGTGAGGTCCACCGCCAATTCCTGCGCGGGAGTTTGATCGATGGTAATTTCCGCCGTTCCGGTATTGCAACAGTCACTGGTGACGGTGACCTGATAGGTACCCGGCTGGTTGATGATGACCGTCTCCCCCACCGCTCCGTTGGACCAAACGTATTCACTAACCACTCCGTCGGGGCCACTGGCCGATAGGATGCTGGGCTCGCCCACGCAGATTTCCAACTCACTGGCGTCAACGGTAACGGGAAATACCTCTCCCATAAAGTTGCCGATAAAAAAGTGATCGGTAAAATTGGGCAGTCCTAAATTGGGGATGAACGTACCGGGTGGGAAAAAGGCAACTCCTTGTTCTACACAGGGGGAGGCCGTATTTGGACACTGAATCACGCCCATGGAGACGGCCCCATTGTCAAAATTCCGCTCCACAAAGTAGATGTTCCCATCCGGGGCCACCTGCATCTGGCCCAAAAGGGCCCGCTCCTCAAAATCAAAAATCTCCTCCCTGGTGAGAACGGGAGTGGGCGAATTGGTCTGGTAACGTCGGATGCTCAGTTCGTCGGGATTGGGATCGCCGTAGGCGTAAAGGTATTCGCCATTGGGGGAAAAGGTGACCCCGTAAGATTCCGTGGTGGACAGCCAGCGGTCGTTGCTGAGGGTACCGGTGCCAGCGGCAAAATCAAAGAGGGCGCCCGTGGCGTAAAAGTACTTACCGTCGGGAGAAAAACGCAGCGCCCCAATCAGAAGATCGGGCTCCCAAAAGGTGGGTCGGGGAACGGTTTGCTGCAGGCTGACTCCCGAAGGATCGACGAGGTAGACGTTGAGCGTACGCAGGGAGCGCGAGTAAACGACCAACCAATAGTCGCGGCCGTTGGTGTGGGCGCAAGCGCTAACGCCTTCGACAACATCGGGGAGGATGCTTTCCTGATAATCGATCACGCCTCCCAGCCCCCCATTTTCATTCATATCGACGATGAAGTAAGAGAGCCCGCGACTAAAGCCATTGTCGAGGAGTCTTTCGAGTTCGTCGACCGTAAACAAGTAATACTGCGAGGGCTCACCCGGTACGGGGACGATGATGGAGGATTGGGTACTGCTCCAGCCCCCACCTTCTTCGCCCCGCATGTCGTAAAAAACGTCGTCCTCACGGTTCCAAATCTCTCCCTGCGGAAAGCCGGCATCCGTTCGTCCGCCACCATTTGAGTAGAACAGCAAATCCCCATTGTCGTCGCAAATGGTCGCACAGCCTTCAAAGGTGCGCATGCCATTCGGAGGCATGACAAAATCGGCATCCTCGTTGAAATTCAGACCGTAGCCCGAACCGAAGTACCAGATGTTACCGCGCTTGCTTTGCGCCGTAGTGCTGTTCCACTGAATACATAACAAAATTAGGCCGAAGCCGAGACGGAGTCGGATGGTGAGACACATCATGCAGCTGTTTTTATGGTAAATGCAAGGAAGCCCAATTCGGTTGCCTGGGGAGGAAAAAAATTCCTGCCCGAGACACGGCGAACTTATGCACTTACCGCAGGGATCACACCCGTCAAATCTTTACTCGGGAGGGGTGAGTACTCCCGCTAATTTGCCAGTGGCGACCCCCATGATCCGCAACTCCAAAGGTATGTTTCGCTATTTAATTACGAACTTCTCCAAGCGACTTTCGTCCCCCATCTGGACCAATAGCCAGTAGATTCCCGGCGGACGCTGTCCGAGGGAAAAGCGGTGTACCTCGTCGGTCATCACCTCCTCGCCCAACAAACGCCCCTGCAGATCGTAGAGCCGCAATTGCCAGTCGGCAGCGTTGGGAGAAGCTAGCCGCTGGACAAAAAGGCTGCCATCTTCCACGGGGTTGGGAAAGACACGCAACAAGCTGGTGGGGCGGGCGGGCGTCGCAGTAGCCACCGAGAGTCGCAGGCCATCGTTGATGATGAGCGCAAAGTCCTGCTGGTTATTGCGCAGCGTTCCACTGTGGGAGATGGTCAGCGTGTAGGTACCGGCCGGCAGGTCTTCGACGTCGATCCGCTCGACATTATCGCGTTGGTTATTGCCCTTCTGCGGACGGTCGCCAAAGTTGTTGGCCTCTTCGTTGGGTTCGAAGGTCCAGGGTTCGTAGACCGTGCCGTTACCGCGTAGACGGACGTTGAGGTCATTGACCAGGCGGGGCGTCAGGACATCCTCGATCACTTGCGAACCCGGCTGACCGGCGGGATCCGTCCAAGAGATGGTGGCCGTAAACTGTTCGAGGTCTTCCAGTTCCAATTCGAACGTGATGGAGTCCCCTTCGTTGAGCCTCAGCTCTTCGATGAGTGCGTTGGAGCCATTGTCGTTTACTACCCGAGCGGCCTCCTCCGCATTGAGCAAGCCCCAGCCGCTGATAAAATCGGGGCCATCGGCCAGGCCAGCCTCCAGCGTCGTACTGATGAGGAGTCCCTTAGCCGTGGCGGCACGCATAAATACCCCATTGAGGGCCAAATAATGCTCTTGCAGCAGGGCTATGGTACCCGTCACCACGGGAGTCGACATCGAAGTACCGCTCTTGGTGCCGTAGTCGGTGACGCTGCCGTTGTCGGAGGATTCGAGGCTGACCCCATTGGAGGTCAGGTCGGGTTTGATTCGCCAATCGTCGGTGGGGCCCCAATTGTTAAAGGCAGCCTGCCGCACGGAGTTGGGGCTGTTGTAGCCCAGTACGTCCTGAACGGCACCGACGGTAATGATATTTTTGCAGGTGGCAACGGTGTACATCAAATCAAAGCCTTGATCGGCGACGTTGACCCCATCGTTGCGATTGTTGCCCGCGGACTTACAGGAGAGGAAATAGGGGGCATTGTAGTACATCTCGTCCCAGGAGGCGGCCAAATCGGTGTAGACGCCGTAGCGGGGGATATCTCCATCGGGATTGCCTTTGCTGTAGGAGTGGTTGGACACCAGCCCCCCATCGAGGGCGAAGGCGGTCATTTCGGCCAGATCGTTATTGGATCGGTAAGCGTGCAGTTCCGCTCCGCTGGCCATACCGCGGGCCGCATTGCGCTCCCCAGTGGCGATCATCGTTCCGGCGGTGTGCGTGCCGTGGCTGGTGACGGCTTCGTTGTCGCGATGCAGGACGCGCCCACCAAACTCCACGTGTCCCACCAGGGGCAGCCCCCCAGCTTCCCAGTGTCCGATGATGATGCCCTCCCCCGTGAGGTCCAGGCCACTATCGCCCCCAACCCAAATGTGATCAACCCGGCTGCTGATCGCCGCCCGATCGTTGTCGTCATAGTCGTAGATGGGCAGCCCCTCCACGTCAATGCCCGACCAGTAGCCGGTATTGCCCTGTCGGTCCTGGACCACTAGGGGTACGCGGGGCGAGCGATTTTGTAGGGCATCGCGGTATTCGCGGTCGGCTTTTTCGGCAATTTTACGGAGGGCAGGGAGATTGCTCTGGCTGCGAATCCATTCGCGTTGCTCCGCATTTTGGGCCGTTAGGAAGAGGGGCAAAGCGCAGCAGCAAAACAGTATACTGAGGTAGGATTTTGATTTCATACTTAGATGCAGATTTATTGCACCTAAAGATGACATTTTTTTGGAGTTTTAGTTGGTCATCAAACGCTTTTTTTTGGCCTTTGTCTGACGTTGGCCACTACAAAAACAAACAGCGGGCGAGTACAAGACTCACCAACTGTTTATTTCGTTCTTTTTGGAAGTACAAGCGTCCTAGTCGCGCTCAAATTCGAGGGCGTAGGTGTAGCCATCGTAAGTCCAATCGCCTTCCAGTACCTCTTTGTCGAGCATGTCGACTTCGAAGGAAGTGCGGTAGGTGTCACCGAAGTCGTCGGTGTAGTCGATTTCCAATTCTTCACCACGCTCTTCCCACTCCCAATCGCCATCGTAGCAATCGCCGGAAATGCAAATGGTAAAGTCCCCATCCTTTTCGAACTCCCAGGTGAAGAAGATCGAATTGTTACCGGCCGCAATGTTGTTGAAACGGGTCAGTTCCCAGGTACCATCAAGTTGGCGGGGACGGACGTCTTGGTTACAACTGGCCAAGCTCATACAGACGACGAGGACCAGCGCCTGGACGTATCGCTTGTTGAATTTGAGGGTCATAAGTAGTTAATTTAATGGAGTGAATAATACTTTTATCGAGCCCCAAGTCGCATTAGTCGCGCTCGAACTCAACGGCGTAGGTGTAGCTGCCAGCGATGAGGTCGCCTTCAAAGACCTCTTTGTCAAGCATGTCCACCTCGAAGTCAATCCGGTAGGAATCGCCAAAGTCGTCGGTGTAGCTGATTTCCAACTCTTCCCCGCGATCTTCCCATTCCCAATCGCCGGAGTAGCAATCGCCGTCCGAACAAAATTCAAAATCGCCATCTTTTTCAAATTCCCAGGTCGTACCGGGATCGACATTGATGTTGTTGACGGATTTCAATTCCCACTTGCCATCGAGTTGGCGGGGACG
>CALCCH010000628.1 GCA_937899855.1 uncultured Saprospirales bacterium
GGGAAGATCCCACTGGTCGGTACTGGGATCGGTGCGTTCGAGCTCCTCGTCGCGAAGTTTCTTTCTAAAAAGATCGCTGAGGGGGTCCTGGGGTATATTTTCTTCCATACGCTAGCTGACGATTAATTTTTCCAACAAACCCTTGAGGGTGGCCTTGGCTTTAAACAATTGGGTTTTAGAGGTACTGGTGGTGATGCCCAGTTGCTCCGCAATTTCCTTGTGCGAGTAGCCCTCGATGACGTAGAGGTTAAAAACGGCGCGGTAGCCGGGGGGCAATTGCTGAATCAGCTGGGTGAGCGCCTTGGCGTTCAGGTCGGAGTGAATGTCTTCATCGCTGGGTACCTGCTCGTGTACCTCCTGTAGGTCGATGGCGGGAAACAGTCGGCGACGGCGGCGGATGTGTTGGAGGGCTACGTTGACCACCACGCGGTGGAGCCAGCCCCCGAAGGCGCCACTGCCCCGGTATTTGGGGAGGTCCGCAAAGATTTTGACAAAACCGTCCTGTAAGATGTCCTCCGCCTCGGACCGGTCCTGAGCGTAACGCATACAGATCCTAAACAAGGGCACCTTGTAGGTATCGTAGAGCTTACGCTGCGCCTGGGCTTCCCCCGCCAGGCATCGTTGGATCATCTTTTTTTCGTCTAGTTTCAACTCCGATGTTTTCTATTTGGTGCAGACGAAGGGAAAAAGGTTGCCCCGGCGGCTCATTTTTTTGGTGGGGCTACTGCCCGGCGGCCTCCTTATTTTGCCGCTCGAACTGTCGGATCAACTCCTCGGGGGATTGGTCGATCACTCGGAGCAACTGGCGAGCCTGCTCCGCCAAGGGATCATTGGGATGCTGCTGGATGAGGATTTCATACGCTTGGCTCGCCTTTTTTTTATCTTTTAAATCATCTTCGTAAGTACTGCCCTCCATAAATCGAGCCCGGACGGCCCATTTACTTTGTGGATACCGTTCGTACACCCGGACGAACAGCTGGAGGGCTTCCCCCGTTTCCCCAATACTCCGCGCCACTTCCCCCGCTCGGAAGAGCAGCGCGGGGGTGTACTCCGCCTCGGGGTAAGCCCGGACGTAGGCTTTGCTCTCCTGTACCAAGGACTGGGCCAGCGGGATATCCAGGGGCTCGCTGGCCTTGGCCCGTAGTTGCGCGGCAATGCGTTCGATCCGTTCAAAATGTACGGTCTGATCGGCGGGCTCGGTATCGGCTACGGTGGGCTCCGGGCTGGCCGGTGGGGAAGATTGCTGGCAACTTGCCAACAGACTCAGACTGAGTAGGCAGGGGTATAGGAGTAATTTCATGTACAAATGTTAAGGTGTTCTAAAAATACGGCATTTCCCTTAAACGTTTTTAAATCGTAAAAGTCAAAGCCAGCAGAATTCCATAAATTCCATTAAATTCCTCGTATGAAAGGATCGGAAAAAATCAAACACCTTTACTGGCGGGCGGGTTTTGGACTCACCCCCCGAGAATGGGAGACGCGCCGCCACTGGACGGTCGAACGGGCCGTCGATGAGTTGTTTGATCGCGCTAGCCAGGCGAGCGCATTACAGTTGGATGGCCTTACGGAAAATCGCTCGGTGGAGGAGTTGAAAAAATTGCGGGGAAAAAAATTGGACCAGGCCAAGAATGAGGGCAAGCTACAGATCGTCGAACTCAACAACGGCTGGATCAAACGGATGGTCGACTCCCGCGAATCGGCCCTACTCGAACGACTCTGCCTCTTCTGGCACGGTCATTTTGCCTGCGAATTAAAAACCCCCAAACCGGCTCTGGCTCACCTCAACATGCTGCGGCAACACGCCCTGGGCAATTTTCGCGACTTTGTAAAAGCCGTCGCCCGCGACGTGGCCATGATCCGCTACCTCAACAATCAGCAAAACCGCAAGAGTCGACCCAATGAAAATTTCGCTCGCGAACTGCTGGAGCTGTTTACCATCGGTCGGGGGAATTATACCGAAAAAGACATCAAAGAGGTGGCCCGTGCCTTTACCGGCTGGTCGAGTGACGCCCGGGGAGAATACGTCTTTCGCTCCCGCCAACACGACTACGGCGTCAAAACCGTATTCGATCAATCCGGTAAATTCGACGGCGATGAGATCGTTGACCTCATCCTTCGCCAAAAGGCGACCGCCCGTTTTGTGTGCTACAAAGTGTACCGCTATTTCGTCAACGAACGGGTGGAGGAACGGATCGTTGAAGAACTGGCCGATGACTTTTACGCTTCCGACTACGACCTCGCAGGCTTGTTCCGGCGGGTATTTACCAGCGACTGGTTTTACGCCCCCGCCAACGTGGGGACCAAGATCAAATCGCCCATTGACCTGATGGTGGGAATGATGCGCAGCTTGGACGTCCAGTTTGGCAATCCCAAATCGATCAGCTTCGCCCAGCGCATTCTCGGTCAGGTCCTCTTCCGGCCGCCCAACGTGGCGGGCTGGCCCCGCGGAAAAAACTGGATCGACAACGCGACCCTTTTGCTCCGTCTCAACCTCGCCGAATCCCTCTACAACGAAGCGGAGGTATCCTTCCAAGTCAAAGACCTCAAGGCCACCTCGGCCTCCCGGCGGCTGCGCAAGATGGAGGCGCGCACGGATTTTCAACCCCTGGTCGATCTGTACGGTCGGGGCACCGAAACCGAAATATTTACCGCCCTCAAGGACTACTTTCTGGTCGGTTCCGCCGCCATTCAGGCCCAACAGCTGGCTCCCTACGTCCTCCACGATCGTACCGAAAATTACCTCAAATCCGTCACCCTACGCCTACTTTCCCTCCCGGAATATCAACTTTGTTAAGTTCAAATTGTCCTCATGAAAAGGAGAAATTTTTTGAAAGCGTCTACCCTTGCCTCCGCGGCAGCCTTTGTTCCGCAATTTCTACAAGCCTTCCAAGCCGGACGACTGGAAAACAGCCGTACGGGCAAAATCCTCGTCGTCGTCCAACTGTCCGGCGGCAACGATGGGCTCAATACGATCGTTCCCTACCGCAACGATCGCTACTACCAACTCCGCCCCCGCCTCGCCCTAAAACCGGAGGAAATCCTCCCCGTCAGTGATGAACTGGGCTTTAATCCCTCGCTCGCTCCCCTCCGCGAACTCTACGATCAGGGCTGGATGAGCATCGTCAACAGCGTCGGCTATCCCAACCCCGATCGCTCCCACTTCCGCTCCATGGACATCTGGCATACCGCCAGTGGCAGCGACGAATACTGGAGTACGGGCTGGCTCGGGCGCTACCTGGATCACCACTGCACGGGCTGTCCGGCCCACCACGCCCTGGAAATCGACAGCGCCCTCAGCTTGTCGATGAAGGGGCAAGACCGTACCGGCTTTGCGATGAGCAATCCCCAACAATTGCAAAAGACGGCGAACAACAAGTTCCTCCAAACCCTCCGCGACCACGATCATCACGACGAGGAAAACGTCGCCTACCTGTACAAGACCCTAATCGATACCCAGTCCTCGGCGGATTACCTGGCGCAAAGGGCCCGTAGACGCCGCTCCCGAGTCAAATACCCCGTCTCCGCCTTTGCCAAAGACCTCAAGCAGATCGCCGAATTAATAACGGCGGATTGCGATACCCGCATCTACTACGTCAGCCTCACTGGCTTCGATACCCACGCCAACCAACGCAACCGCCAGGGCCGCTTGCTCCGGCAGTACGCCGAAGGCATGGCGGCCTTCGTCAAGGACCTGCAACAAAACAATTTGCTAAACGATACCCTCATCTTGACCTTCTCCGAGTTTGGCCGTCGCGCCGCCCAAAACGCCAGCAACGGTACCGATCACGGTACGGCCAACAACCTGTTCCTGATGGGGGGTAAACTACAAACCCCCGGCTTCTTCAACGCCGCCCCCAACCTGGACCGCCTCGACAAAAAGGACCTGATCTACGAGATTGACTTCCGACAGATTTACAGTACCATCCTCGACCGCTGGTTGGACAGCGATGCGGACCGCATCATGGGACGGGATTTTCAGCGCCTAGCCTTGGTTTGATGAAGAAAGGAAAACGGAAGTCGATGGAGTTGGGAAGATGGAAATATGGGATGGGAGCAGGGAAGAGGTCATAGGGGGGAGATCCGGCGGATTTGGTGAATTTGGCGACGGGGCAAAATTTCACCCAATGGGTGGGACCCGCCCTCTAGGTGCAGCCGTTCACCGCCCCCCTTTGCGTAAACCGTACTGAGGTACAGCTCCGCTACCCAGACCCGGAACTCCTCATTCCGGTCGGTTTAAATACCAAAGAATTTCCACCATCTAGAATGAGAAATTCTGGT
>CALCCH010000629.1 GCA_937899855.1 uncultured Saprospirales bacterium
CCCTCTCTTTTGTCTCTCTCGCTTTGTTCCGTGGGTCGTCCTTCGTTGTTTTTGGTGGGGTGGGGGGTTGGGGGGCGGCGGCTTGGGGTTGGTGCTGTTGGTGGAAGGTCTCCAATTCGGCTTTGAGGGCGCGGCGGCCCTTGTGTTGGATGCCGCGGATGAGTTTTTGGCGTTGGGCCAATTGTTGGGCGAGGGCTTGATCCTGAGCGACCCGTTCTAAAAAAGCCCGCTCGTCCGCTTCGGAAAGCAATCCCAGTAAATAGTCGTCGATATTATCAAATTCTTTCATGGGGCCTAGATTATGAGCGTCCTTTTTTGGGGGCGAAATCACGTTCGTAAATTTCACGCAATTTCTCCATACAGCGGCTTTTCTTGTTCTTGGCCACCCGATCGTTGGCCATACCGAGCAGCTCGGCGATTTCTCGCATGCTTTTGCGCTCGAAATAAAAGTAAATCAATACCTTTTGACACTTTTCATCCAATTGTTCCAGTAAATTAGCGATCAATTCGTCCTCTTCCAGCATCAATTCCGTGGCGGAGGTATCATCGACGAGGGCGCCCTCCTGGATGTCGTCGGTACTGACCTCGCGTTGGGAGGCCTTGCGGAGGCGTTTGAGCCACAGGTTGCGGCAGATGCCGAAGAGAAAATTCTTGAGCGCACTGGTTTGCGCAAAATCGGGATGGATGACTTTTTCGTAAAAAACGATCAGGCCGTCCTGAAAAATGTCTTTAGCATCGGCTTCGTTGCCACTGTTGCTCAGGATAAAGCGAGCGATTCCGGGATAGTTCTTTTCGTACAAATAGCCCAGGGCCTTGCTGCGGTCGCCCTGGTCCGTGGACCTCAAAAGCGCCAGGATTGCATCGTCGTTGTATTGCTCCATTGCTCACTGTCATTAATGCCGGAACGGGCGTGAAGGGTAGCAAAGCTAAAAAATATTTCGCTTTTAATCTTTTTTTCCCATCCGCGCTATCCTTCGGGGGGGCTTGGGTATTTTAAAATACTATGCTGAAGCACTAACGAGCTCGTAAATATATTGCTTTTAACTATTTCATTTTTATCTATTCATATATTTATACACCTTATAGTTTTCTAAAAATTTGACACATGAGAAATGGATTCCTTTTTCTACCCGTTTGGGTAATGTTTTTCCTGTTGCTGAGCAGTAATGCGTCCTCACAGTCACCATGCTTTTTTAGTAGTGGATCGCCAACTAACTTGATCAAAATTTGTAGTGATAATGGTTGGGGAATTCCTAACGAACCCGGTGGTTGCCCGGATGGTTCTACCCAAGTAAGCCTGGACGTTAATTGTGAGGGCCGGGTATCGATCAGATTCTACTTTGCCAATTTGGTGGGCTCTGGCCCGACTTACCAACTGCCCGCGGGTTATCCGCCGGTCTACATTCGCCACGAATACACCGAAGGGAACTGGCAAATATCGGGACCTTACACCGATTTTCTCTACGGAGGTTTGGTTGATGACATTAATTTTGGGAAGTCTCCAATATACTATCTCTCCGATAGCTTACTCACCGCGCGTACCAGTAACACGGGATGTTTTGAGTCCGAGGAGCTTCCCATTGAGACCTTTTATATGGGGATCGAGTTGGTTACGCCCAATCCCCGAGGCGGTTTTAGCTTTTACCCCATCGGCGACTACGCGGCCCCCGGGGAGGCCTTTGACTGTGGTATCTTTGAAGAGACCTATCCCCTCTGTCTCAACCCCGACGGAACGGTACAGGACCCCTCCTACGAAATAAACGTTTGCATCGATTGTGGGACCTGTCGCAATATTCCGGACCCCGTAGACATCACGGACCCACGCTCCACAGCGGTAGAAAATACGGGACTGGAAGCCGTACAGATTCTCCCCAAGCCCTGCCAAGAGTCCGTCGAGCTTTTGTGTACCACCTATGTGGACGTTCCGGTCAGCTGGGCGATTTACGATGCCCGGGGTGCCTTCGTGCAAAGCCAGCGGCAGGACCTTCCGGCGGGTGAGCACAACCAGCGGATCGCTACCGAACAACTGCCCACGGGTATTTACTACCTCCAGCTCCGCGGTGCGAACGAGCGGGTCAGCCAAAAGATCATCAAAACCCCCTAAGTGGATGGCCAAAGTTCAGCCGTAGAGCTTAGTCCCTCTACTGGCTAATAAATGACATTAAAATAAGAGTGGTAGGTAAAGTGTAGGCTTTATTCTACCACTTTTTTCTTTTAATTTGCCCCAAACTAATCTCATTAGATATGGGAAGGGGACTAACTAATCTGACCACACTATTCTTCCTACTTGGGGGAATCTTATCCGGCGCAGCCCAAAGTAATGATACGCTGAGCGATCCCAAGGGAGAAAGCTTTTACTACTTTGAGCGGGCCGGTTTTTACTTCGAGCGCAACCAACTGGACAGCAGCATTCACTATCTAGAGATGGGTCTCCCCTACTACCGTCAGCGGGCCAGTTGGGTCAATTACATCAATTGCTACAATGGCCTGTCTTCTTGCCACTACGAAAAAGCGGACTACATGGCCAGCCTGCGCTTTACCGAACAAGCCCTGACCGAGGCAGAATCCCGTATCGGAAAAAACAACAGTGCTTACACTTCTTTGCTCAATAATTTGGCCCACTTTGCCTGGGAACGACGCCATTTTTCTGAGGCCTTTGACTACCTCGCTGAGGCCCTGCGCATTGAAGAGGAAATGGGAAACCCCAAGGAAATCATTACCATTTTACACAACCTCAGCCTCTACAACCTCAGCAAGGGTGATTTTGGGGAAGGGCTCCGTTACGGAACCCGAGCTCTGCAAATGGTTAAATCTCACTACGGGCCTACCGATCGCAGGGTAACCGACAGCTACAAGAAAATCGCTCAGGTCTACACTACACTACACAAATGGGAACAGGCCAAGGATTACCTTTTAAAAGGTCTTAAAATTCTCGAGCAACAGGTGAATCCCAATCGTGGTGGAACTGCCAAAAAACGGGTGGGTATTCACCTTGATTTGGCCGAAGTTTTTTTGGAGACGCAAAAACCTGATAGCGTCATCTTCCACATTAGACGGGCCGAAGATTTGGAGCAGAACCACATCAAAAGTTTCAATCCCCGAACCAAAAAGATTCTGGCGGAATGGCAAAAAAGAAACCGGCAGTACGATCTGGCGCTCCAAAGTCTACACACCTCTTTGGAAAGAGTCAAGGAACAATACCGCCGGTATGACTTTCTGCCGATCATCGGAGTCACCTACCAAAAGCTGGCGGAGGTGGCCCTCACCCAAGGTACCCTGAGCCAAAGCCTGGACTACGCCCAAGCGGGCCTGCGCCATTTCTCGGGTGGCTATCCCCTCCCCACCATCGCGAATCCCCCCGTCGATTAGCTCGTCATCGACAAAGACCTGCTGCTCCTGCTCGACACCAAGGCGCGTTGCCTCCTGGCCCGCTACCGCAAAAGCGGCCAGCCTGCCGACCTCCAGACCGCCCAAAACACCTACCAACTCGCCCTACGCGCCATCGCCCAACTCCGCCAGTCCTTCCTGGCCCGCGCCTCCAAGGAAGAGCTGGCCCAGACGGTGCTCCCCATCTACGAAGGGGCCATCCAATGCCTGTACACCGAGTACGCACAAAACCCCCAACCCGAGTTGATCGAAGCCGCCTTTCAACTGGCCGAGAGCAATAAGGCCATCCTCCTCCTCGAAGCGCTCA
>CALCCH010000630.1 GCA_937899855.1 uncultured Saprospirales bacterium
CAAGACGCGGGGCTTGAGCAAACACCTGTTTTCGGGGGAGTACCACAGCGCCTTCAAGGGGCGCGGCATGTCCTTTAGCGAAGTGCGCGATTACCAGTACGGCGACGACGTGCGCAACATCGACTGGAACGTGACGGCCCGGACGGGGGATCCCCACGTCAAGATTTTTGAAGAGGAGCGGGAATTGACCGTGATGATCGTCATCGACGTGAGTCAGTCCAGTTTCTTTGGAACGGTCAATCAAATGAAAAACGCTATCCTCACCGAAATCTGTGCGGTACTGGCTTTTTCGGCGATCAACAACAACGATAAGGTCGGCGTCCTTTTTTTTACCGACCGTATGGAAAAGTTTATTCCCCCCAAAAAGGGGAAGCAGCACATCTTGCGCATCATTCGCGAACTGCTAAACTTTGAGCCGGTCGGTCGGGGCACCGAAGTGGGTCAGGCCCTGGAGTACCTCAACAACCTGATCAAGAAGCGGGGCAACGCATACGACCTGACTGATTTTTTGACGGCGGCCTCCGAACCGCCCATGCGCATCGCCGCTCGCCGGCACGACATCATCGGCGTCCACCTTTTTGATCCGTGCGAAGCAGAGTTGCCCAACGTGGGCCTCATTCGCGCCCTCGATGCGGAAACCGGTACCGAGCAGTGGATCGACACTTCCGTGGCGTCGGTGCGCCGGCGCTACGCGGATTATTTTCAGCAAAACCTCCGCTATTTCCGCAGCGCCTTTTTGAAGAGTGGGGCCGACACGGTCAGCATCCGCACCGATCAGTCCTACGTCAATGCCCTGCTCCAATTTTTTAAGAAAAGAAGTAAATAGGAGATGAATTGTCCCCGCACCATCCGCTTGATCCTTGCTTGGCTACTCCTCGGTAGCACCCCACTGCTGTCGGCTCAGGAGCGCATTGGGATTGGCTTGGACCGCAATCAGGTGATGATCGGCGACCCCATCCAGTTCAAAGTGGAAGTCCAATTGCCTCCCGAGGCCCGCCTCCTAAGCCTGGACCTCAACTTTGACGAAGCTCAGTTGGACGCGCCCGCGTTCAATACGACCCCCGGTGCGCCAGCGGAGGCTCCGCCCGAGGCGCCCGACTTGGAGCTGCGCAGTACGGGGCGCTGGTTGGGGATGGCCGATACGGCCAATATCGTGGAGGCCGCCCTACTGGATTGGGATACGTTGACGGCGGGCAGTACGACCATCCTGGTCAACGAACTGGGGATCATTCCCTGGGATGCGGGCTTGGTCACCCTGGCTTCGGTGGCCTTGGATTTTGAGTTCCGTGGGGAGCGGCGCCAATTGCTGTCCAACGTGCTCGAATTGCGGGTGGGCAGTCCCGAAGCTCCCAGCGCTACGGCCGCTATGGATTCGCTGGGCATTGCCCCCATCAAAGACATTCGGCAGGAGCCCCTCAACTGGCGCGATTTTCTGCCCTGGGCCCTGGGTGTACTGGGCGCTATCTTGCTGATCCTACTGATTCGCTACGTGGTGCGCCGTCCCCAACCAACTGGCCCACCCCCACCACAGACGCGCCGGGTGGCGGTACACCGCTATTCGCTCGACAAATTGGAAGCCCTGAAAAAGCGGCAGTTGTGGCAGCAGGGGCAGGTCAAGGAATACCAGAGTGAGCTGACCTTTATCGTCCGGGAGTACCTGGAAAACCGCTACGGCATCCAGGCCCTGGAGTCGACGACGGCCGAGATCCTTACGCAATTGCAATTCCGGGAATTTGCGACCGAGCAGCAGACGCGGCTACAGGAGATGTTCCAACTGGCCGATATGGTCAAATTTGCCAAGGCCATTCCCGAGGCGACGATGCACGGCAAGCTCATGGAAAATGCCGAGGGCTTTATCCGCCAGACCCAACCTGCCGCGCTGACCGAAGAAAGCGAGGAGGGTTGGTTGGAAGTTCCGATTTAGCGGATCATTGTTGAACGCACGAAGAAATCATGCAACTGTTTATTTTAAAAAATATCACTTTCCTCAATCCCGAAGCCTTCCTACTCTTGCTGTTGGTACCGTTGGTGGGCGGCTGGTACTACTGGCGTCGCCGCGAGCGCTACGTCCACCTGAAGCTATCGAGCTTGCGGGCCCTGGATGGCGTCCAGTCCTTGCGGGGACGGCTACGCAGCATGCTACCCCTCTTGCGGGCCCTGGCCTTTATCGCCCTGGTGATCGCTCTGGCGCGGCCGCAGGAAATCCTGAAGGAGGAGGAGGTCAATGCCGAAGGGATTGACATCTTGCTGGTGATGGATTTGTCGAGTAGCATGCTGGCCCAGGACTTTCGGCCCGATCGGCTGGAGGTGAGCAAGCGGGTGGCGGCCGAGTTTGTCGACAAGCGGGAATACGATCGGATTGGTCTGGCAGTTTTTGCTGGGGAAGCTTTTACGCAGTGTCCCCTCACTACGGATCACCGCGTACTCAAGGATTTTCTGGCCCAGTTGGAATGTGGTACGCTACAGGACGGCACCGCCATCGGTGATGGCTTGGCCACGGCGATCAATCGTTTGAAGGAGAGTGTGGCCAAAAGTAAGGTCGTGATCCTGTTGACCGACGGCGACAATAATGCGGGTTATGTACAGCCCCTGATGGCTTCGGAGATCGCCCGCGAGTTTGAGATCAAGGTGTATACCATCGGGGTAGGATCGCGGGGAAAGGCCCGGGCACCGGTGAGTCGTTCGGCGGACGGGCGCTACATCTTTGGGCTGGCTACGGTACAGATCGATGAGGAGTTGTTGCAAGACATTGCGGAGGAGACGGGGGGGAAATATTTCCGAGCGACGAACGAGCAGAGTCTGGAACAGATTTACGCGGAGATCGACCGTTTGGAAAAAACCAAAATCGAGGTGACGACCTTGCGGAGGTACAGCGAGGAGTTTTACCGCTTTGCTTACTGGGGGATGTTGCTCCTGCTTCTGGAACTCCTGCTTCGCTACACTTTTTTACGGTCCATTCCCTAAAATCCACACGGGCTCATGTTTAGATTTGCCGAAATAGAACACCTTTACGCTCTCGCTGCCCTGCCGGTGGTCTTGCTCTTTTTTGTGCTTACCTGGCGGGCCCGCAAGAACCTGCTCCTGCGTTTGGGAGAGGCTGGTTTGGTGGAGCAGTTGATGCCCCACTGGTCGCGCTACAAACACGGCTTAAAGTTTACGTTGTTGTTGCTGGCCCTCTCGCTACTGATCGTGGCTTGGGCCAATCCCCAATTTGGGTCCAAGCGCGAGAAGGTCAAGCGCAAGGGCGTCGATCTGTTTGTGGCCCTCGACATCTCGCGCAGCATGCTCGCCGAGGACTTACGTCCCAGTCGTTTGGATCGGGCCCGGCAGTTTGCCTCCAAGTTGGTGGATGGGCTAAAGGGCGAGCGGATGGGACTCATTTTGTTTGCGGGCAATGCCTATTTGCAGACGCCGCTGACGACCGATTACTCGGCCATTCAGTTGTTTATCCGCAGTGCCAATCCCCGTTTGGCGCCGACGCAGGGGACGGCGATTGGGGCGGCGGTGGACTTGGCGGAGCGTTCCTTTGCCGAGGACAATAAACAGCACAAGGTGATGGTTGTTATTTCGGATGGGGAAAACCACGACGAGGAGAGTTTGGCCCGTACGGAGGAAGCCCGTGCTGATGGTTTGTTGGTATTTGCGGTGGGGGTGGGGACACCGGAGGGGGGCTTTATCCCGGTGGTGGAAAATGGCCGGAGCGAATTTAAGCGCGATCGTTCGGGAAACCCGGTACGTTCGCGGATCGACGAGGAGATGTTGCGGCAGTTGGCCGAAGCGGGAGGGGGGACCTACTTCAACCTCGTCGATGGAGATCAGATTGTCGAGGTGATCCGGGAGCGGATTGATGCGATGGAGAAGCGAGAGTTTGAACAACGCTCTTTCTCGGAGTACGAGAGTTATTATCAGTATTTTATTGCGGCGGCTTTGTTGTTGCTCCTGATTGAATTTCTTCTCTCCTTCCGCAAGAGCAGTTGGTGGGGAGACAAGGATTTGTTCGGGACGACTTGAGTGGGGGATTAAACGATGGTTTAAATTACGGCTCATGAAACAAATACTACTACTTCTATTGATCGTTGGGTGTTGGCTCGGGCTGACCCCATCCTCGGTTTGGGGGCAGCATGCCCATTCCTTATTGCGGCAGGGTGACCAGCTTTACTTGGAAGAAGATTACCAACAGGCCGAAGAACAGTACCGCAAGGCCTTAGAAAAACAACCCTCGGCTCAGGGGCAGTACAACTTGGGGAATTCCATCTACCGGCAAGAGCGTTATGAGGAAGCCATCCGCCAATACGAATCCGCCACCGCCCAGGCCGATAACGATCGCGATCGTGCCGATGCCTATTACAACCTCGGCAATGCCCACCTCAAAAACCAGGCCCTGGACCAAAGCATCAACGCTTACAAAAACGCCCTCCGACTCAACCCCACCGACCAGGATGCGAAGTACAACTTATCGCTGGCCAAACAACTGCTGCGACAACAACAACAGCAGCAGCAGCAACAGTCGCAGGACCAGGAAGCGCAAAATGAGGAAGAACAAG
>CALCCH010000631.1 GCA_937899855.1 uncultured Saprospirales bacterium
GCCTCCCGCCTCCCCCCCGCCCGGGGGCCGGCTCCGCGGGCGTCTTTTTCCACTGCTTCGCCCTGTGGGCGACGCCAAAGCGGGGCTGCTCGTCGGTGATGGCCAGGCCCAAATTTTTGAACACCACGGGGGGCTCGATCAGGGCGTGGGTACCGATGAGGATGTGAATGTGGCCGGCGGCCAGTTCGGCGAGGATGGTTTGGCGTTTTTTCCCCTTGACGCTACCGGAGAGGAAGGCCACCCGAATGTCCAGTCCGACGGCGTATTCCGAGATGGACTGGTAATGCTGTTGGGCCAATATCTCGGTGGGGGCCATCAGACAGGCCTGGTAACCATTATCGAGAGCGATGAGCATACACATGAGGCCCACGATGGTCTTGCCACTGCCGACATCGCCCTGGAGGAGCCGGTTCATCTGGACGCCGGTGGAGAGGTCGCGGCGGATTTCTTTGATGACGCGTTTTTGGGCACCGGTGAGCTCGAAGGGCAGTTTTTCCTTAAAAAAACGGTGAAAATAATCCCCAATCTGGCCAAAGACGTAGCCCTTGATCGCACTTTTTCGGCGGCGGCGAATTTGGAGGAGGCGGATTTGGAGGAAAAAGAGCTCCTCGAATTTGAGGCGTTTGCGGGCCGCTTCGAGGCTTTGCTGATCCGTGGGAAAGTGGATGCTGCGCAGGGCATCGAAGTGGCTGGGGAAGTGGAACTTGGAGCGCAGGTACTCCGGTAGGTTTTCTCGCAGGTGCTCCGCCCGGAGCTTGCTGAACAATACGCTGATGATCTTGCGCCGGCCCTTGGCATCCAGCCCCTTGTTGTTGAGCTTTTCCGTACTCGCGTACACCGGGGCAAAGGTCGAGGCCTGCTGGGCTTTGATCGGATCGTAGCGCTCCATTTCGGGATGGGGAATGCTGATCTTGCCCCGAAAATTGTTCACCTTGCCGTAGAGGATGTACTCGCCCCCCACGGCCAGGGTCTTTTTGAGGAAGTGAACGCCCTTGAACCACACCAATTCGATCATCCCACTTTCGTCGCGAAAGACACCGACCAGGCGTCGGCCCCGTCCCTGTCCGGTCTCGTTGAGGCTGCGGAGGATGCCCCGAAGTTGGACGGCGTCGCTCTGGCCGTCGATGTCGCGGATGCGGTGAAACTGCGTCTTGTCGACGTAGCGGTAGGGGAAGTGCATCAGCAGATCACCAAAGGTGTAGATGCCCAATTCGGATTGGAGCAACTGGCCCTTGACGGGACCTACGCCCTTGAGGTATTCAATCGGATTGTCGAGGTAATTGCGTACGGTGGACAAGTGAAACGTTTTTGTTTACAAAAGTAAAAAACGTTGGCAAAAAGGGAATTTTTTGAGCAAACTTTGAGTTGTTGCTCCCGTGACGAGCGTGCCCCTTTAGCCGCTCCTACATAAAGAACAGGAGCAGTAGAAAGGTTGCGGCACCTACGGCGGTGGTAAAGATGCCCGTACGTCGGGAGTGGGTCCAGCCCGCCAGCGCGATGATGGCGGTCAGGGTGGCCAGTCCGGTGACGAAGGTCAGTAGTCCAATGATGCGCGGTACGAGCAGCGAACCGGCTTCTTCCAAGAATTCGGTGGGGTATCCCGGGGTGGTGAGCATCAGGAGTTTGGTCATGGCAAAGACGGTGACCAGAAAACAGCCCGCGGAAAGGGTGGCCACTTTGAGAATGGCAACGGCGAGCCGGTCCCGGGCGGAGCGAACCAGCAAATTCGCGACAACGGTGATGGAAAAGCCCGCCAGCAAGGAACTGATCAAAATAATTTGCTGGGCAAATTTGTTCATATACTCCGGTGATACTTCAGTGATCTCCATTTATCGAAGGGCCCTCTAAGTCGGCCCGATTTTTTATAAACTAGGAATAAAGTTAGTGGTTTTCGACAATTTAGGCATTATTGAAATCATTTCGATACCTTTGTGTCGGACACTGAATAGTTTTCCACCTTTAAAATCCTCACACCATGGAAACTAAGCGACAGCGGCAAGTTGCGGAGCAAGTTAAGCGTCATTTTGGAATGATGTTGCAGCAGGAAGGAAGCCTGATCTACGGCTCCCAGGTGCTGGTGACGGTCACCAACGTGGTGATGTCGCCCGATTTGCGTCTCGCCAAAGTATACCTCAGCGTTTACAATACGGATAACAAGCAAGCCATCATTTTGATGCTCCAGGAGGAACACCAGCAGCTACGGGGCGCCCTGTACCACCGGCTGCGTAGGCACGTCCGCTTTTTCCCCGAATTTGACCTCTACCTCGACGATACGCTCGACGAGATGTACCGGCTCAACCAAATTTTTAATTCCCTGGAAGAAGAGCCCCCCGATGCTGCGGATCGGGAAGAAGTGGAAGGCGAGTAAATCCCCCTAATTTGCGGTTTCTACGTTGACCTGCCGGGCCAATTCGGTCGGCAGCTCGATCAAGCGGTCGGCCAGGAGCAACTCCACCGAATCATTTGCCAATTTTTGCATGACGAAGGGCGTCCCCGGGAGCAGACTCAGTTCCCACAGGCGGGTGCTGATCCGATCGTTGACCTGCTTCTGCGCAATTCGTGCCTGTTGGTTCTTTTGCAGCAGATTCAGGGGATGGTCGGGACGGCCCCCCTTCATCGGAATGGGGGAACCGTGGGGATCGAGGGGGGGAAAACCCAGCGTGCGATCCACTTCGTCCAAAAGTTCATCCGACAGCAGGTGTTCGTATTTTTCCGCCTCCTCGTGGATTTGTTCCTCCGTAAGCCCCATTTTCTCCACCAGATAGGTCTCCCACAAGCGGTGTGCCCTCACCAGCCGGCTCGCTTCTTCCTTGCCGGTCTCGCTCAAGACCAATTGCTCACCCCGTCGTTGTAGGAGTTTTTTCTGACCCAAACTCTGTAGGTGGGACCGCAGTACCGCCGGCCGCAAGGACAAGCGCTGGCCCAACTTGTGTAAGGTCAATTCTCCCCGCTCCGACAGTCGCAGTGCCTGTTTGAGGGTATCTTCCAATTGAATCCGGCGCCGCAGTTGTCGTTTTTGAAAAAAGCGGAAAACCAAGCCCTTTTGGGGGGCAAAAAAGACCGCCACCAAATAGAGCAGGGTCGCCACCACCGCCATCATGGGGCCCGGCGTGGTGGAAAACACGATGGCCAGTAGGAGCCCCGCCACCGCCGATAGCAAGCCAAGCCCCGCCGCGATAAAAATGACCCAACGCAAGCGATTGGACAACAAGAGCGCCGTCGAAGCTGGGGTGATCAGCATCGCCACGACCTGGATGACCCCCACCGTTTGTAGCGAAGCCACCACCGCAAAAGACAGGAGTAACATCAAGAAGTAGTGTACCGCGTTGACCGAAATCCCCATCGTCTCCGCGATGATGGGTTGAAAGGTCGATACAAATAGGTAGCGATAAAATACCGCCACGCTGAGGAGGACGTAGCCACAGATGGTCGCCGTCAAGATCAAATCCTCATCGTACACCCCCAGCGTATTGCCAAACAGGAAATCCTTAAGGTCGAGGTGAACCCCTTCGTTGTGACTGATCCAGGAAATGCCAATCACTCCAATGGAGAACATGGCGGTAAAAACGATGCCGATGGCCGCGTCATTTTTGGTCTTGACGTTTTGCTGAATCCAGGTAATGCCGATGGCCGTGGCCAAGCCGGCGAGCACCGCTCCGGTGAAGAATCCCAAGGCGCTGTAGCCCACCACGACAAAGGCCAGCACGACGCCCGGCAAAATGGCGTGCGCCAGGGCATCACCCACCAGGGCCATATTGCGCAAGACGATAAAACAGCCCAGGGCACCACACATGATGCCTACCATCGAGGAGGCGAGTAAGGCCCGGATGGCCCACTCTTGCTGAAAGGCTTCTAAGAGTTCCTGCATGATGATTTCGCTTTTGACACCATTCCCTTGCGGCTGACCACAACAGGTAGATTATCAAAATTAAACTTAATTTTTTGTTTCTGCAAACTTTATTATTAGGCTTGCCTAAAATTGGGGTCGATCATCTCGTGGAGCATGCCTTCCTTCATGGCGTAGGCGGAGATGCGGATGGATTGGATGTTGGCGAGGCGAACGATGTAGTCGATCAGTACGATGGCCACTACGATCATGTCGGAACGGTCGAGGGGAAGCTGGGGCATTTGGCGGCGCTGGGACAGGGAGCTTTGGCGCAGTTGCCGAGCGAAATGGTGGTATGGGTCGATTGCCACTTCGCTGCTGACGGCACCGGGTGGGGGAGGCGCCAGTTGTTGTTCGAGCACGTCAAAGGTACCCGAGGCGCCCACGAGTATCCGGGGTTGGTGGCGGGCGATTTGTGCGTGAAGGGGGACCAGCGTTTGGTCGAGGAAGGCATTGATGCGGGTCACGTTTTCGGCGCTGATGGGATCGCTGTGTTGCCACTCGCGGTAGAGTACCGCCACGCCGATGGGAAAGCTTTGGGCCCAAAAGACCCGTTCGGCATTGGCCAGGATAAATTCGACGCTCCCGCCACCGATGTCCATGATGAGGGCGGGGCGCGCGTCGAGGGAAACGGCCTGTACGACGCCTTGGTGGATCAATCGAGCCTCTTCGGAGCCCGGGATCAGTTGGATGTCAAGGTTGGTGTGGTTGCGGACGCGGTCGATTAAATCCGCTCCGTTTTGGGCAGTGCGTAGGGCTGCCGTTCCGAAGGCGCGGATCCGTTGCACCTGTTGTTGTTGGATGATTTGGGCAAAGTCGACCAGGGCATCCAGGCCGCGCTGGAAGGGGGCGGGACCGATACGCTGGATGCCGTCTTCGGCCAGCTTGACGAAACGCCGTTCGCGGTAGAGCTCGCGGAAACCGCCCTCCGCCTTGACTTCGACGATCAAGAGGTGGAAGGTATTGGTCCCCAGGTCGATGACGGCCAGCCGCGGGATCATTGGGGGGATTGGTTTTGAGCGCTGTCGAGCAGGCGTTGGAAGAAAACGATGCCATCGGGCGTCATCTGGTTGGCCTTGACGGGTTTTTGGTTTTCGTAAAAGACGTAGTACTTGCAGGTCTCCGTAAAGAAGAAATCCGCTTCCCCCAGGTTTTGGCCATTGTTTTGGAAGAAGACGCGGCCCATGGGTTTGCAGGCGACTATGATCAGCCCCGGGCGGGGGTCGACCTGGCGCAGGACGTTTTCGATGGCGGGGCGTTCCGTCATGCTCATGCTCAGGGGCAGTTTGTAAAAGAGGTAATCCACGGCGGTGGTACTGTCCCAGAGTATTTTCATTTCCGCTTCGGTGATGGGAGGATACTTGGCGGTTCCCGGAGCGGGTGCGGCGGGGCTGGTCGTCGGGGGCTTGGGTTTGGAGGAATCGTTACAGGCCCAAACTCCGAGGAGCAGCAGACCGATCAGGCAAAGGTTTTGGAAGTACATGTTGGGTGGACGTTGGTTCAAAATTGGTATTCGACACGCATGGTTAGGAAATGACTCAGCAGGGAGTTGGCATTGAGCCCGGCCTGTCGGTTGTTGTCGAAGAGCAGGGTCAAAGAGCGGTTGTAGCGAAAGGCCACGGCAATTTTACGGTTGATGTTGTAGGCGACGCCGAGGAGAAAATTTAGGTCATTGTCCGAAAACAGGTCGGTACTGGCATCGTAGGGGGAATCGCGGGCAACGGCATTGAAGAGGCGGCCGTAGGCCAGTCCGCCCCGGAGGTGGATGCGGTAGTAGGTTTCGTCGGCGGAGAGCCAGTCGCTGATGCTGACCACGACGGGGACGTCGATGTAGCTGGTGGTGATGTTGAGGGGGAACCCGGGGTTGGGGTTGTTGATGCCGGTGGGGTAGCGGCTGCCGCGTTGGGCAAAGATGATCTCCATGGCCAGGGTCCAGCGTTCGCTCAGCTCGATGGTACCGCGCAGGCCAGCGGTGAGGCCAACCTTGTTGTAGCCGGCACTCAGATCGCCGTCGAGTTGGGCGGCGGTTACCCCGGCTACTACGGTGGCGCCAAAGGTCAATTCCTGGGCCGTGGTGGTTACGGACCAGCCGCTCAGGAGGAAGAGCAGTAAGGGGAATTTCAAAAAATTAGTCAACATCCGAGAACTCATAAGCAGCATTTTTGTTTTTTGCTAAATCAGTTTTGTAAAAAACCGAGGGGCTCCTTTTGATATTGCGAATATACACTGCTTTTTGCGATATTTGTACCTTTAGCTACCGTGCATCACAAAAGCCTGCGCATGAAATTTACGAAACACACCCTAAAGAAAGTAGAAGACCTTTTCGACGAATTGGATTACGAAATCATCTACGGTAAGGGGAACTTTCAGTCTGGCTATTGTATCGTGGAAAACAAAAACAAGGTGGTGATCAACCGCTACTTCGAGGTCGAGGCGCGCATCAATTGCTTGATCGATATCCTGAGTGGATTTGAGATCAAAGCGGGACAACTCGGTGACAAATCGGCTGCCCTACTCCAAAAGCTACTCCGCACCCGGGAGGAGCGGAGCGCGGAGGAAGCGGCCGTGGCGGAAGAAAAAACAGCCTAAATTGAAAGTTACATTCCTCGGTACCGGCACTTCCCAAGGCGTCCCCGTCATCGGTTGCGATTGTGAAGTGTGTCAGTCTCCCGACCCCCACGACAAACGGCTGCGCCCCTCCATCCTCCTCCAACACCACGATCTCAACCTCGTCATCGACACCGGCCCCGATTTTCGCCAGCAAATGCTCCGCGCCGGCGTCCAAAAAATCGAAGCCGTCCTCCTGACTCACGAACACAACGATCACATCATCGGTATCGACGACGTCCGCCCCTTCAACTTCCGCTACCGCCTCGATATGCCCGTTTATGCCGACCCGCGCGTTCAGGCCCAACTCCGCGAACGCTTTGCCTACATCTTCGCCGTCGACGGCTACCCGGGGATTCCCCGCTTGGAATTGCGCAACATCGAAAAATCCAAGCGTTTCGAAGTCAATGGCCTGTCCGTCCTGCCCATCGAAGTGATCCACGGCCGCCTGCACGTCCTCGGTTATCGCTTCGGCGATTTTACCTACATCACCGATGCCAAGTACATCAGCGAAGCCAGTCAGGACCTCATCAAAGGATCCAAAATCCTGGTCCTCAACGCCCTGCACCACCAGATGCACTACTCGCACTTCAACCTGGAAGAGGCACTCGAAATGATTGACATCCTCCAGCCCGAAAGGGCCTATCTGACCCACATCAGCCACTACATGGGCCTCCACCGCGAGGTCAACGCCCAGCTGCCCGCAGGCGTACAACTGGCCCACGATGGCCTCGAACTTGAGATTGACCTGGCCTAGAACGCGCCACCCAATATTCGTAGCACCTTTGCTCATTTGCACCAAAATACTCGTACCAAATTCCCCCTATGAATCAACTTCACCAAGAAACGAGCCCCTACCTCCTCCAACACGCCCACAATCCGGTCCACTGGTACGCCTGGAAGGAAGAAGCCTTCGAGCGCGCGCGCCGCGAGGACAAACCCATCCTGGTCAGTATCGGTTATTCGACCTGCCACTGGTGCCACGTCATGGAGCGCGAATCTTTCGAAAACGAGGAGATCGCCGCCTTTATGAACGAGCACTTCGTCAACATCAAAGTCGACCGCGAAGAACGCCCCGATGTCGACCAGATTTACATGGAGGCCTGTCAGGCGATCAGTGGTTCGGGGGGCTGGCCGCTCAATTGTTTTTTGACGCCCGATAAGCAGCCTTTTTACGCGGGTACTTATTTTCCCCCACGTCCTGCTCACCAGCGTCCCTCCTGGATGCAGATGCTGCAAAATATTCACCGGGCCTATACCCAACAGCGGGCGGAGGTCGAGGATCAGGCCAAACGCCTGACGGAGGCCATCAACCGCTCGGGTAGCTTTCACATCGACAACGACCTGATCGCCACGGACCGCGAGCAACTGTTTCACCGGGTGCTGGTCGACAATATCTTTTTTGCGATGGAGAAGAACTTTGACCGCGAGGAGGGGGGCTTTGGCAGTGCGCCCAAATTTCCCGGTACGATGACCATCCGCTGGCTGCTGCGCTACGCGCACCATACGGGGCAAGCGGCGGCGCGGGAGCAGGCCCTGCTGTCGCTCGACAAGATGTGCCGCGGTGGCATCTACGATCAAATTGGGGGCGGTTTTGCGCGTTACGCCACCGATCGCGCCTGGCTGATCCCCCACTTCGAGAAAATGCTGTACGACAATGCCCTGCTCGTCGGTGCCTTGTCGGACGCTTATCAGCTCACCCAGAAATCGCTGTACCGGGAAACGATCGAGGAAACCCTAGATTACCTTGGCCGTGAAATGAGCCATCCCGACGGTGGTTTTTACTCGGCGCTGGATGCCGATTCGGAAGGGGTGGAAGGCAAATTCTACGTTTGGTCGCGGGCGGAGGTGGTCGAAGTATTGGGGACGGCGGCGGCGGTGTTTTGCGACTTTTACGACATTACCGAAACGGGTAACTGGGAGGGGCACAACATCTTGCAACGCCAACGGAGCTTTGCGGAATTTGCCACGGCCCACGATCTGGAGGAGGAAGCCCTGCGGGACTTGCTGCGCGAGGGGCGGGAAAAATTGCTCGCTCGGCGGGCGGAGCGGGTACGTCCGGGTTTGGACGACAAACAGCTCCTGAGCTGGAACGCCTTGATGGTCACGGCCTACGCCCAGGCATACCGAGCGCTGGGGCGCGAGGCGGACCGACAGACCAGTCGCCAGAGCTTGGACTGGATCTTGCGGACTTTCCGAGGGGAGGGCGACCAGGACTACTACCACACCTACAAGGAAGGACGGGCGCAGTACGAGGCCTTTCTGGCGGATTACGCGTTTTTGATCGAAGCGCTGCTGGAGGTGCACCGAATCAGCTACGATAATCGCTATTTGGAAAAAGCCAGACAGATTTGCGACGCCGTTATCGCTAACTTCACCGAGGCGGACGAGCCGCTGTTTTACTACACCGCAGCGCGGCAGCAGGACATTCCCGTACGGCGGACGGAGGTGTACGATTCGGCCCTACCCTCGGCCAACTCCACGATGGTCAGCAATCTGCGGCGTTTGGCCCTGTTGTTGGACCGCAGTGATTATGGCGATCGGGCCGAACGGATGTTGAAGGGGATGAAAAATTCCATTGAGCGTTATCCCACTTCTTTTGCGCGTTGGGGCTGGTCGGTACTGGACGTGGTTTTCCCGCCGGCGGAGGTGGCGGTATTGGGGACGGAGGCCATCCGTTTTGCCGATGCGATTCAACGGCGGTACCTGCCCGGGGCGGTGGTAATGGGGAGTGAAAAAGAAAATGAACAATTTCCGCTCCTGCGAGGCAAACCAATTGGCGAACTTACGTATATCTATTTGTGCCGACAGTATGCGTGTCAGCAACCGGTCAATAGCCCGGAAGCATTTGAACAATTAATCGCGGAAGAAGGTAGTTAAATATAAAAATACCCTTACATGATCCGACTATTTACAACGCTGGGTATCCTGTTGGTAGCGACTTGGAGCTTGGCTCAGCAGGCCCCTCAGTACACCATGTACATGCTCAACCCTTACGGATTCAACCCGGGCTACGCGGGTTTGGACAATTCGTTGAGCATCACGGGGGTGTACCGCAACCAGTGGGTAAATCTGGTGGGATCGCCGGAGACCCAACAAATCAATGCCCATCTGCCCTTCTATTTCCTGGGGGGCGGGCTTGGCATAAAAGTTGAGAATGATATGGCCGGTGCGAGTCGAAATACTTCGGCTTCGCTAGCGTATAGTTATTGGTTACCAGTGAATAAGAAGAGCATATTATCGGTGGGTTTGGAAGCCGGCATCGTACAGCGGTCACTCGACGGGCAGCGACTTCGCACCCCGGAAGGTACTTTCGTGGAGGGCAATTACCTCGGCCACAACGATAATTTCCTGCCTTTTGGGACGGTTAGTGCCTTGGCACCAACGGTAAATGTGGGCGCTTATTACCAAAATGAGCGAATCGACGCCGGAATTTCCGTCACGAATTTGATCGAACCGCAAATCACCTTGGAATTTGACAACCAGAGTACCAATATCCAATTGATCCGGAATTATTTTCTTACTTTTGGACTCAACTTGGACTTGGGGACAAATTGGACGGTACGCCCTTCCACGCTAATCCGCTCCGACCTGGCACAAACCGAAATACATTTTTCATCAATTGTTCAGTACAACGACAATATCTTTGGAGGGGCATCGTTTAGAGGATATAACTCAAATACCGTGGACGCCATAGCCATTTTGGCGGGATTGAAACTGAATGAGAGACTTACTCTTGCTTATTCCTACGACTTGACCTTATCGAATCTAAATGCCGTGAGTTCCGGTTCACACGAGGTGATGTTAAACTATAACCTCAACCAACCGATCGGAAAAGGCTTGCCACCGCAGATCATCTACAATACGCGGTACCGCTAGGTAAGTAGTAGTTTTAAATAATTAGGTAATAATACTATATTCAAAAATTAAATCGTTCCATCTTTGCTTTTAGACGTCACAATAATGGCGCTTCACAAAAAAGAAAAAATTAATTTTTGATATAATTTTCAAACAGGCTATATTTACGTTCGCTTTTTTCAAGCGGCTCAACTAAACTGAAGGAAAACTCGGGTGTTAAAATGAAAAAATTACTTCAAACTTTATCCGTTCTCTCTGTTTTGACGGTGATCCTCTCCTCCTGTGGTACGCGTCAAAACGGTCAACTGATCGGGGTACTCGATCGCCCCACCTGGAGAGGTATTAACCCCTACGGAATGGTTTACATTCCCTCCGGTACGCTGCACATCGGTCCCAGTGACCAGGACGTCACCAGTACTTTTATCCAAAGACCCAAGACCATCTCCATCCAGGGTTTTTACATGGATGATACCGAAATCACGAATAACGAGTACCGCCAGTTTGTTTACTGGGTGCGCGATTCGATCGCCCACGTCCTGATGGATGACATCGAAGAAGATGAAGACGGCAACGAACGCATCATCTGGGATTACGAACTCGACTGGTCCGCTGAGGAGCTGGAAGATCTCTTCTACCAAGATGATGAAAAGTTTGCGGGTAAAAAAGAACTGGACGTCAGCAAGCTTGGCTACGAGTACGAATGGTACGATTGGCAAGCGGCGGCGCACAACCCCACCGCCAGCCGGACCTCCCACATCAAGCGCGGTGACGTACTGGTCTACCCCGACACCCTGGTCTGGGTCCGCGATTTTGCCTATTCCTACAACGAGCCCATGACACGGAATTATTTCTGGCACCCCGCCTTTGATGATTATCCGGTAGTGGGAGTCGACTGGAAGATGGCCAATGCCTTCGTATACTGGCGGACGAGCCTGTGGAACGAATACCAGTCGGCCCGGGGCGATGGCAGCAATACGGAAGATTTCCGCCTCCCTACCGAGCACGATTGGGAATACGCCGCCCGCGGTGGCCACGAATTGGCGCCCTTCCCTTGGGGTGGTTACTACCTAAGAAATACCAAAGGCTGTTTGTTGGCCAACTTTAAGCCCGGCCGTGGAAACTATCCCGAAGATGGTGGTTTGTACACGGTAAAAGCGGATGCTTACTTCCCCAACGACTACGGCCTGTACAACATGGCGGGTAACGTAGCCGAATGGACCTCGACCGCCTTCCACGAGAATTCTTACTCCTTCCTCCACGACCTGAACCCCGATCTGCGCTACGACGCTCGGGAAGATGACTCGGACGCCGAGAAGCGCAAAGTCATCCGGGGGGGCTCCTGGAAAGACATCGGATTCTTCCTTCAAACGGGTACGCGCCACTGGGAATTCCAGGATACCACCAAGTCCTACATCGGGTTCCGCTGCGCACTTACCTTCCTCGGACGCTCGCTCAATGATTTCAACTAAGCTCATTGCTTGCGCCAACCGCACGGAGAATTGCCTCTCCGTGCGGTTTTTTAGCCTTCCACGTCAATACATGCCAAATCCAAAATATTTATCTTTTTTACGGTTGATGGTGTAACTTTTTCGCGCTTCACCGTTATGCCTTATGTGTATTACAGGCACCGAATTGTAATAACCCACTTACTAATAAATTTAACTAACCTACTAAAAGAACGAAGAAATGGCATTCTACAAATCATCTTGGTTTAAGTATTTGAAGAATTTTATCATTGGAGTTGGAGCCTCTATCGTAATGGTTGGGGCACTGTTCAAAATCCAAAGTTGGGAAGGTGGTGGAGAGATGTTGACCGCCGGTCTGCTGACGGAAGCTTTCCTCTTCTTGCTCCTTGGTGTATTGCCCCCCGAAAAAGACTACTACTGGGAAAAGCTGTATCCCGGTCTGGAAAATTATAATTCCACCATCGCTCCCCTGACCGCCGGTGAGGGCAGTGCCGTACCCGCACTGAACGGTGAAATCGTCGAGCAACAGCTGGGTGGAATGTTGAACGAAATGCAGTCCATGTCCAAGAGCCTGGGTTCCCTCAAGGCACTGCAAGAGGTGGACTTCTCCGGTACGAGCGAGCAGCTCAAGACCATGTCCAATTTCTACACGCGAATGAATGATGCCATGGAGAATCTGAACGATTCCCTGGAGGATACGAAAGCCTACAAAGACCAGTTGAGCGCCCTCAATCAAAACTTGGGTCAGCTGAACAACGTCTACGGTAACGTACTCTCGGCCATGTCTAACATCGGCAAGAACTAATTCGACGCTTCGCGAGCGAATTGCATCTTTTCATTCCCTCAACAAAAAAAGATCTAGGATATGTCAATACCTAAGGAGCCGCGGCAGTTGATGATCAACATCATGTACCTCGTACTGACAGCGATGTTGGCCCTCAACGTATCTGCGGAAATTTTTAACGCATTCAAACTGGTGGATAAGGGCCTGTCTAAGTCCAACGCGGTACTGGACGCTGCCAATGCCCCCATCCCCGATATTGTGGCCAAGCTGGCCAAGAAAAAACCCGAACTGGCTACCTACGCCGAGCGTACCAGCCCGGTTCGTGAATTGTCCAAAGAATTCTGTACCTACGTCGATGAACTCTGGGAGGAACTCGTTGAAAAAGGTGGCGGTCGCTACCCCGCCGACGATCCCAAGTACGGCGGTCAGATCAAGGGCAAGAAAAATAAGGACGTCACCACCCGTATTCTCGTCGATGACGCACGGGGCAAAGAGTTGCACGACCGGATTATCGAGACCCGCGACAAGTTTCTCACTTACGTCGACGAAGCCGATCGCGCGGCCTTTATGTCGAGTGTAACGATGGAAGTTGATGATGAAGCCTGGCAAAAGTCGAAGGATAAAAATAGCTGGGAGGCCTACAACTTCAAGCAGATGCCCCTCGGTGCTATCATGCCGATGTTCACCAAGTTTAAGAACGACGCGAAGAGCACCGAATCCGCGATCCTCAACTACCTGATGGGTAAAGTGGGGGGGGAAGACATCGTACTGGATAAATTCCAGGTTGTCTCTTCTCCCAAGCGGACCTACATCATCAAAGGGGAGAAATTCGAAACCGATATCTTTCTGAGTGCCTCCGCTTCCGCTTCCTCGAATACCGGGGTATCCATCAGCGTCAATGGCAAAGGCCTGCCCGTAAAGGACGGAGTTGCCAAATTTTCGCAGACGGGCAACCAGACCGGGGTGAGAAAGTACGAAGCCGCCATCACGGTAACTAACCCGGTGACGAACGAAAAAAATACCTACAAAAGCACCTTTGAATACGAAGTCGGACTGCGTTCCGTCACGGTTTCGGCCGATAAGATGAATGTATTCTACATTGGTGTGGAGAACCCCATTACCGTATCGGCGGCCGGGGTATCCAGTAACGACTTGAAGGTCAACCCCACCGGGGTCAAGCTCAAGTCCGCCGGCCGCGGTAAGTTTATCGCTACGGCCGATCGCCCGGGGCAATCCAAAATCACCGTTTCAGGTGGTGGCCTGGAGCCCACGACCTTTGACTTCCGCGTCAAGCGGATTCCCGATCCCGTTGCCCGCTTGTCCAAGAGCTCGGGTGGTTCGATGGGTAACGGAGAGTTCAAGGCCCAGGGTGGGGTAGGTGCTTTCCTCGACAACTTTGACTTTGACGCCATCTGTAAGATCGCTGGCTATAATTTGACCTACGTCGCTAAGCGTCAGGACCCCGTCGAATCGGTTAATGCGGGGGCTCGATACAATGCGAAGTCAAAACGCCTCGTTAATCAGGCAAAGCCCGGTGACATCTACTACTTTGATAACATCAAAGCCAGATGTCCAGGTGACAAAGCTGGACGGAAGATCAACTCGATGGTGTTCAAAATCCAATAGTCATCCTATAATCCATAAAGTAATTCAGACATGAAGATCGTTTTGAAGTTTCTATTTCTAGTCCTGTTCGGAGTGGTATTTTTCGCCAACTCGGCTGCGGCTCAGGTTCCCGAAACCACCCCGGCTACCGAAGCTAGTGAACCCGATGAAGATAAGCCCCTAGATGATATTGTCGAAAAGCGAATCATCAACGAGCGCAAAATCCTTCCCTATCAGCCGCTGCGCGAGGCGGACATCTTTTGGGAGAAGCGCGTCTGGCGCATCATCGACATCCGGGAAAAGATGAACCTGCCCTTTGCCTATCCCGAAGAGCGCTTCTTTAGCATCCTGATGGATGCCGCGGTCAATGGAGACATCACCGTTTACAGTACGGAAAACGATAAGTTTACCGATAAGCTGGAACCCAATGAGGTCGCCACCATGGGGGCTACCGTCGATACGGTCATCACCTTCGACCCCGAGACTTATGAAGAACAGATGCAAATCGTTCGCAATGAGCTCAACCCCGAGGACGTCAAGCGTTTTCGGATCAAGGAGGTGTGGTTTTTTGACGAAGAAACCTCGATGCTCCAGGTACGTATCCTGGGAATTGCTCCGCTCATCGACGTGAAGGATGAAAATGGAAACTTCCGCTACGAAAAGCCGATGTTCTGGTCCTACTACCCAGATTGTCGCGAATTGTTGGCGCGCCATAAGGTGTACATGCAGGGCAACGATGCGAGTCCCATCACCTGGGAAGACCTGCTCGAAATGCGTTTCTTTTCGAGCTACATCTACAAAGAGTCCAACGTGTACGACCGCCGTTTGAAAGAGTACCTGACGGGAGTCGACCTGCTCCTGGAAGCCGACAAAATCAAACAGGAGATTTTCAACTTCGAACACGATCTTTGGTCCTATTAATTGATAGAATCCATTTCAAGATATCCGAGTCCAGATTCGTCCGCGAATCTGGACGTTTTTTTGCAGGTGATACCGGTAGAAATCCTCCTCGGACGCGTGGGGGATGCACAAATTCCTATTTAATGTTATATTTACCTGAGGGTAGGCTTGGAAATGCGCCGTTGGCGTCTCCCGGATTTCACGACTAATCCGTCACGACCGCGCGGCAATACCGTTTTCAAAGCCCCCAAAGAAGACTACACCGTTTAGAACGACCGGAACGTATGATAAAACGCTTCCCCCATTATCACCAGTTGGATCATATGGACTGCGGGCCCACCTGCCTGCGGATGATTGCCAAGCATTACGGCCGCGACTACGCCCTGACCTACTTGCGCGATCACAGCTATATCGACCGCGAGGGCGTCTCCATCCGGGGGATCAGCGAAGCGGCCGAACACATCGGAATGCGTACCCTCGCCGTCAAAATCCCCTTTCAGACCGATAGCGATGAGGAAGCGGACCTGCTCTCCGTTCCCCTCCCCGGGATCGTACACTGGCAGCAAAAGCACTTCGTCGTCGTCTACCGCGTCAACAAGAAGTACGTTTGGATTGCGGATCCGGCCAAAAGCAAAATGCGCCTCAGCCGCAAAGAATTCGAGCGCCACTGGATCAGCGATCAAAATATGGGCGTGGCCCTGCTGATGGAGCCCAGCCCCGATTTCTACGCCCGCGAAGGCGAGCAGCCGATCAAAAAAACGGGTTTTGGCTTCCTGTTCCGCTACCTGACCCCCTACCGCCGCCTGGTAGCCCAATTGGGGCTCGGATTGCTGCTGGCCAGTATTTTCCAACTGATTTTCCCCTTCCTCACCCAGGCCATCGTCGACGTCGGGATCGAAAATCAGAACATCGAATTCATCTACCTCATCCTGCTGGCCCAGCTCATGCTCTTTTTGAGCCAAACCGCCGTGAGCACCATCCAAAGCTGGATCCTGCTCCACATCGGTACCCGCGTCAACGTCAACCTGCTCTCCGACTTCCTGATCAAGTTGATGAAGCTTCCCATTGGCTTTTTCGACTCCAAAATGATTGGTGACTTGCTCCAACGCATCAACGATCACCGCCGCATCGAGGAATTCCTGACCAATTCTACCCTGATCACGCTCTTTTCCTTCTTCAACCTGCTGATCTTTAGCATTGTCCTGCTGATCTACAACGCCCTGATCTTTGGCATCTTTATCGTCGCCAGCGTGCTCTACCTCTCCTGGATTACCATCTTTCTCCGCAAACGCCGCGAGATCGACTACTTGAATTTTGAGCAGCTTTCCGAAAATCGGAACATGCTGATCGAATTGATCCAGGGGATGCAGGAGATCAAATTGCAAAACAGCGAAAAGAAACGGCGCTGGCAGTGGGCCAATATCCAGGCCCGCCTCTTCCGGGTGAGCATCAAAGCCCTCACCATTTCTCAGTACCAGGATATTGGCGCCGGATTCATCACCCAACTCAAAGACATTCTCATCTCCTTCGTCGCCGCCAAAGCGGTGATCGATGGGCAAATGACCCTCGGGATGATGTTGGCCGTACAGTATATCATCGGGCAGCTCAACGGACCCCTCCAGCAGATGATCCTCTTTATCCGCAGCGGCCAGGATGCCCAAATCAGTCTGGAACGCCTCGGCGAAATCCACACCATGGAGGAGGAAGATCTGGTGGGCGAACAAAAAATCAACCTGCTGCCCGAATCGGGGGACCTGCGGATTGAAGGCCTCAATATTCAGTACAACAAACTGTCCGATCCCGTACTGCGCGATATTGAGCTCTCCATTCCCAAGGGCAAAGTCACCGCCATCGTGGGAACGAGTGGGAGCGGGAAAACCACCCTGGTGAAGTTGCTACTGGGTTTTTACCAACCCACGACGGGCCGGATCAGCGTCGGTGGGGTACTGCTCGAAAACATCAACCAGCGCTTGTGGCGGGATCGCTGCGGTGCCGTGATGCAGGATGGCTACATCTTTTCCGATACCATCGCCAATAACATTGCCGAGAGCGCCGAGCGGGTAGAACGGCCCCAGTTGTTGAAGGCGGTAAAGATGGCCAACATTCAACCCTTCATCGAAAAACTTCCCCTGGGCTACAACACCATGATTGGGCCCCGGGGCAACGGCATTAGCCAGGGACAACGCCAGCGGCTGCTGATCGCCCGGGCGGTGTACAAAGACCCCGATTACCTGTTTTTTGACGAGGCCACCAATGCGCTTGATGCCAAAAACGAAAAGGTGATTATGGAAAACATGGACCAGTTTTTCAAAGGGCGCAAAGTAGTGGTAGAGGCCAACCGTTTGAGTACGGTCAAGAATGCCGATCAGATCATCGTACTCGAAAGGGGGCGCCTGATCGAGCGGGGTACCCACCAGGACCTGGTGGCGCGGCGGGGGGCTTACTTTAATCTCGTACAGAACCAACTGGAACTGGGAAATTAAGCAAATTGCCATGAGTGAAGAAGACATCAAACTGATCGAGGACCCGCAGGACATCCACCTCAATGAATCGCGGGACATCCAGCAGATCCTCGGCGATCCGCCGGGTTGGATTTTGCGTTGGGGCATCTCCTTGGTCTTCGTGGCCGTGGCGGTCCTGATGTTGCTCAGCTACCTCATCAAATACCCCGACGTAGTGACGGCTCCGGTAAGTCTCACCACCCAGAATCCACCGATCCGAGTGTTTACCCGGACCAGTGGTAAGATCAGCCAATTGCTCGTCGAGCCCAAGCAGGCCGTCAAGGCAGGACAGTTGCTCGCCATCATGGAGAATCCGGCCGATCCGGAGGATGTCCAACGACTCGAAAGCTTTATGGAGCGTGAAGGGGAAGAGCTGACCCTCCGCCAGCTGCGCAAGATGGAACTGCCCGAAGCCCTGGAATTGGGCGCTTTGCAAAATACTTTTTCCCAGTTGTCGCAAGACCTCGAAGAACTGCGCTACCTCTCGCGCAGCAGCCCCGTGAACAAGACGACCACCGCCCTGGAAGACCAAATCGAGGAACTGCGGGCCCTCAATACCTCGCTGGCCTCGCAGAAGCAAACCCTACGTCAGGTGACGGACCTCGCCAAACAACGCTTTGAACGCCAAAAAAAGCTCTACCTCCAAAAGTTGGTCAGCGCCCAGGAGGTCGAGACTTCGGAGGCGGAGTACCTCCAAAACAAACAGCAAATCGAGACCAAGGAAACCGAAATCATCAACAACAAAGTGCGGATGCAGCAGTTGTCGCTCGAAATCATCCAGACCGTTGAGGGCCGCCGCGATCAGCGCTTTCCCAAGCTTTATCAGGTACAGGAAGATTGGCAACAACTGCGGAGCGAGTTAAAGAACTGGCAGCAGATTTACCTGATCGAGGCGCCGATTGAGGGGACGGTAGAGATGAACCGGGTGTGGAGTGCCAATCAATTCCTCAATACGGCCGAAGAGTTGCTGACCATCGTACCCGCTGACGCCAGCAACGTCATCCAGTGTAAGGGCTTTCTGCCCTTCGTGGGCTCGGGCAAGGTGGCCGAGGGCATGACGGCCAACCTGCGTTTCGCGGCCTTCCCCTTTCAGGAATTTGGGGCGGTGCGCTCCCGAGTCAGATCCATTGCCGACGTTCCCCAGAACGAGGGCTACCTGATCGAATTGGAACTGCCCCAGCCCCTAGTCACCACCTACGATAAGGCCATTCCCTTTCGCCAGGAGATGCAGGGCGTCGCCATGATCGTGACGGAGGATCGACGGATCTCGGACCGCATTTTCGACAAGATTCTCAGTGCCCTGAAGAACCGCAATTCGGAATAGGCCATGCCCCGCTCGCCGGGCTTGCGAAACTTTCTCGCCCCGGGCTTTGTTGGGCTATGCGTATGGCGCAAGCAAAGAACGAACAACAATCCTGGCGTGATCAATTTTTCGCCCTCAAAAATTTACTCCCCTTTTTTCGCCTAATCTGGCAGGCCAGCCCCCGTATGACGCTGGCCAACATCCTGCTACGCATCATCAAGGCGGGGGTTCCCTTGGCCACCCTCTACATCGGTAAGGAAATCATCGATACGGTCATCGCCCTGATGCAGGGGGAGCCCGGAGCGGATCAAAACTACCTCTGGCTACTGGTGGGCTTGGAGCTGGGGATCGCGGTGCTGTCGGACCTCATCAGCCGGGGCATCACCCTGATGGATAGCCTACTCGGCGACTTGTTTTCCAATCGAATCTCGGAGGACCTCATCCGCCACGCCGCCCACCTCGATCTGTACCAATTCGAGGATCCCGTTTTTTACGATAAGCTCGAACGGGCCCGCCGACAGACGACGGGGCGCACCATTCTGATGTCGCAGGTACTACAGCAATGTCAGGACGTGATCAGCCTGGTCTTTTTGGGTGGCGGCCTGGTCTTTTTCAGTCCCTGGCTCATTCTACTGCTCATCGTGGCGGTTATTCCTTCCTTCCTGGGGGAAACCCACTTCAATCACCGCACTTATAGCCTCACCCGCAGTTGGACGCCGGAGCGCCGCGAGTTGGACTACTTGCGGTTTATTGGGGCGAGTGACGAGACCGCCAAGGAGGTCAAAATCTTTGGGCTGGCCGACTTTGTGACGGAACGCTTCCGCGAGCTGTCGGATAGCTACTACCGGGCCAATCGTCAAATTGCGGTCCGGCGGGCGCTGGTGGGCTCGCTCCTGTCGTCCATCGGCACCCTGTCTTATTACGGCGCTTACGTCTACATCATCTTCCAGACGGTGGGAGGACTGCTGACGGTGGGAACGCTTACTTTTTTGGCTGGTTCGTTTCGCCGAATGCGGGGCATGCTCCAGGGCATTATGCGTCGTTTTTCGAGCATTGCCAAGGAGGCGCTTTACCTCCAGGACCTCTTTGACTTTTTTGCCCTCCACCCCACCATCAAAAGTGCGCCGCAGGCCCTAGCGGTCCCCCAGCCGATTCGCCGGGGTTTTACCTTCGAAAACGTAAGCTTTAAATACCTCAACAGCGAACGCTGGGCGATTCGCCACCTGTCTTTTCATCTGGAAGCGGGAGAAAAACTAGCGCTGGTGGGGGAAAATGGAGCGGGCAAAACTACCCTGGTCAAATTGCTAGCGCGTCTGTACGAACCCACCGAAGGCCGCATCCTACTCGACGGTGTTGACCTCCGCGACTACGATCTGACGGACTTGCGTCAGCAAATCGGCATCATTTTCCAAGACTATATTCGCTTCCAGATGACGGCCGCGGACAACATTGCGATCGGCGACATCGGGCGGCGAGAAAACCTGCCGGATATCCAATCGGCGGCGCGCAAGAGCTTGGCGGATGCGGTGATTGAGGATTTGCCCGATCGGTACGAGCAGGTACTGGGCAAGCGATTTGCCAACGGGGTGGAGCTATCGGGGGGGCAGTGGCAAAAGGTGGCCCTCGGGCGCGCCTACCTGCGCAATGCACAGCTGCTGATCCTCGACGAACCCACTTCGGCGCTGGATGCCCGGGCGGAACACGAGGTGTTTCAACGCTTTGCCGAGCTGATCCAGGGCAAATCGGCCGTTTTGATTTCGCACCGCTTCTCGACGGTACGCATGGCGGATCGCATTCTATTTTTGGAAAATGGTCGCTTGCTGGAGCTGGGCAGTCACGAGGAATTACTCGCTCGGGACGGGAAATACGCCGAGCTTTTCCACCTTCAGGCCCAGGGTTATTTGCAGTAAAGCAGCTCCTAAATTTTCCCCCAAACTCAAGAACGGTTCCGACCCAACCGCTTTGCGGCGTCCAACCCCCGCCACTCCGCGAGGAGTAAAATGCCCACCAAACCGTACTCCAAGGCTACCAGCCCCAATACTTCCGAATACTCGGCTCCCCAGTAATTGGCGTAGGTCAGACCGATCAGTGCGGACCACAGGATGGGAAAGCGGTAGGGGGTAAACAGGCAAAGCACCACCGGTAGGATGGTGTACCAGGGGTGGACGGTCGTGGTGCAAAAAAGGTACAGAACGATGGCGAACAGCATGGCCTGGGGCAGGTTTTTCCAATTGGGTAGCCGTTCCAGTAGGGTGTAAGTGAGCACGCCCAGTAGCACCACTCCCGCTAAGGAGGGGCCCAGGTAAGCGATCAGATTGTAACCCGAAAGCTGGTAACCCACCCAGCGTAGGAGGTAGTACAAGCTGGCGTTGAACTCAAAGCGCCGGAAATACAGGTCCAAGCTGTCACCAAAATTGGCGAGGAAGACCCCACTCATCAGCGGTGCGAAGAGCAGCAGTACCGCCAGCCCCACGACGAGGTAGTAACGCAGACTGCGCCACCAGCCGAGACGCCGCAAGAGGAGGGGTAAAAAAATCAGGGGGAGGAGCTTGGCGGCGATGGATAGGGCCAGGGCCAGGGCGGAGCGCCACCAGTGTTCTTGTAGCAGATACCAAATGGCCAGTAGCAAAAAGAAAACCATGGCCCCTTCAAAGTGTAGGTTGCCACTCACTTCGATGATGACTAGGGGGTTGAGGGCGTAAAGCAAGGCATTTTTGAGGGGCAATTGGAAGTGGCGCAGCAGCAGGGGAAGGAGGTAAAGGCTGCCACATTCAAAGGCCAGTAGAAACGCTTTCATCACCACGGTACTGCCCCAGATGCTGCCGGGAAAGAGCCAACAGGCAATGGCAAAGATGCCCTGGGCGACGGGGGGATAGATGGTAAAATACTCCGGTGAGTTCAGCTCGTCAAAAAGGGCGCGGTCGATTCCGGGGATGCCTCGATCGAGGTAGTGGATGGGCAGTTGGTCGAAGGGATTGTAACCCGCCACGAGCAGGCGACCGTCCCAGATAAAGCGGTAGAGATCGTCGGAGAGGAGGGGTAGGGCAGGGAGTAAGCTGAGGCGGAGCAAGGCCGCCAGGCCGAGAAAAAAGTAGACGTCCGTCTCGGTATGGCTGCGGCGGTAGGCCCAGTACGCCAGGCCCCAAAAGGGCAGATAGCCAGCCAGGATTCTGAAAAAGTCCGATTGGCTGGGCCCGTAGCCCAGCAAGAGGGTGTTGATCAGCAGCAGTGCCGCTAAGGGGTAGGGAGATTGGAAACCGAAACGCCCCATCTATTTATAGCTCCAGTGACGGATGGAGTAGTAGCAAATCGTTCCGTAGCCAAAGACGAGGAGCGTGTGAAAGATAAGAAAGGTGAAGTTTTGGAGGTACAGCCCCATCATGACCCCTATCAAGAAGTAGATCGCTAAAAAGCCCTCCATGATGGTCGTCCAGGGCAGCTTTTTGGCTAAGTAGTTTTGCTTTTGAAAGCTGTCCTTGATGCCTCGGATGTTGAACTTAGGCGTTCGGATAAAGGCCGATTTCTTACCCCAGTACCCTTGTAATACTGCGATCGAATTGTGGAGCGAAAGCCCCATCGACAGGGCGAGAAAGATGGGAAACAGCACGACGAACTTGAGCAGCATTTTGCCGTAGCTCTCCTTCTTCAATTCCGCCTGTACGTTGGCCACGTAGTAGACCGCAATGATCGAAACCCAGCCGATTAGGAAAAAGGTAAAGTACTGCATCTCCCAACCGATTTCGGTCAGCGTGAGCAGCAGCGGGACGCTAAAGACCCCGGCGATAAATACGAAGAGAAAGACCCCACTGGCCATCAGGTGTCCGGTGGCGTGGATTTTCTGACTCAGCTTTAGATCCGAGCGCCACACGGCCGGGAGCAGCTTTTTGGCATTCTCGGCGCCCCCCTTCATCCAGCGAAACTGTTGGGACTTTAGGCCGTTCATCTCGGCCGGCAATTCGGCGGGGGAGCCAAATTTTTCCAGGTACATGATGCGCCAGCCCTTGAGTTGGGCGCGGTAGCTCAGGTCGAGGTCCTCGGTGAGGGTGTCGGCTTCCCAGCCCCCGGCATCTTCGATGGTGGCGCGGCGCCATACGCCGGCGGTACCGTTGAACTGGAGCATGTAATTGCCCGCCCGGCGGCCCATCTGTTCGACCGTAAAGTGGACGTTGAGTTGCATGGCTTGTAGGCGGGTGAGCATGGAGTAATCTTCGTTGATGTGTTCCCAGCGCGTTTGGACGATACCGACTTCGGGATTGTCGAAGTAGGGGATGGTGGTGAGGAGGAACTCGGCGCGGGGGAGAAAATCGGCATCGAAAATGGCGATAAAGTCGCCCTTGGCGTAGGGCATGGCCGCTTTGAGGGCACCGGCTTTGTAGCCCTTGCGGTCGACGCGGTGGAAGAGCTTGATTTGATAACCCTTGGCCTGGTATTCGGCTACTTTGCGTTTGGAAATTTCCACCGTTTCGTCGGTCGAATCATCGAGGACTTGGATCTCGTAGCGGTCCTTGGGATAGTCCAGTTGGACGATGTGGTCCAGGAGTCGCTCCACGACGTACAGCTCGTTGAAGATGGGGAGTTGGATGGTGACGAAGGGCAGGTCCGGCGAGCTGGCCGGGGCCTTGAGGTAGGCTTGGTCCCCAAATTCACGGTTGTACTTTTTGTAGTAGTACAGGAGGTGAAACTGGAGCAAGCAGTAAAAGGTAATGTACACCAGTGCAACCGAGTAAAGACACAGGATAAAGTAGGCCAAGATGGTCATAGCGAGCTTCGTTTTACAACAATTTGAATATGGTCCAGAGGATTTTATGTCCGGCGAGGATGGTGCCCCGGATGGTTCCCGATACTTTGGAGACTCCAATCCGCTTGCGGTAGCGTACGGGCACTTCCCGGCATTGGAGTCGGTATTTGGCCGCTTTGACCTGCATTTCGACCGTCCAGCCAAAATCGCGATCTTGCATGTCGATGGCGATCAACTGATCGTAGCGGATGGCGCGAAAGGGACCGAGATCGGTAAACTCGTAGCGGTAAAAAAGGCGAATGAGATTGGTCGCCAGCCAGTTGCCAAATATTTGCTGCGGCATCATGGCGCCGCGTTCCATATTCCCCAGGGCGCGCGATCCGATCACCAAATCCATGCCTTCTTCTACGATGGGGCGCAGGAGTTGGGGGGCTTCTTCGGGGTAGTCCGAATAATCGCCATCGACGAAGAGGACGATGGTGGGTTGTGCTTCCTGGGGTTTGGCGCGCAGGTATTCGATGCCCTTGAGGCAGGCCGCTCCGTAACCCGGCTGGGGCTCGTCGAGCACCGTTGCCCCGGCTTCCCGAGCTACCGCCGCCGTGCGGTCCGTACTGGCATTATTGCAGACAATGACCTCGCGCACCCAATCCCGGGGCAGATCGTTGACCACCTTCGCGATGGACGCTTCCTCGTTGTAGGCAGGGATAATAACATCTACGGTAGTTTTCGCCATACTTCTGGGTAATCTGTTCTCGCTGCGTCCCAATCGCAATGGTTTTTAACGGACACCTTACAAAAGTAGCACATTTATCAAGAATACTTATGTCTTTTCGGTAACAATTCGGATTGGTCCGGCGGCGAGCAAACTGTAAAAAAAGCCTACTTTTGTAGCGAAATTTATCCCTCTTCCGGGCGTTAAATACATCAGATCATCCTGACAATCACGCAAAGTCCTGTTCATGAAGCTCCTTTACTGCTTTACTGCCGTTGCCCTCTTACTCGCCCTACTCGCCCTGCTGGCCTGTAATGGCGAAGACGACTTGATTACCGATAGCTCCGCGCAGTTGGAATTTTCGCGCGATACCCTCACCTTCGATACCGTCTTTACCCAACTGGGCTCGGCCACGCGCATCCTCAAAGTCTACAATCCCCACTCCCAACCCATTCGCATCGATCGCATCTACGTGGCCAGTGGGAGTCAGTCCAAATTCCGCTTCAACGTCGACGGCGAATCTTCCAACGACGTACGGGATATCGAAATTCGAGCCCAGGATAGCCTCTACATCTTTGGTGAGGTGACCGTCGATCCCGATCAGGACGTCTCCATCAGCCCCTTCGTGATCAACGATGCGCTCCAGTTCGAGACCAATGGCAACGAGCAAACGATCGTGCTGGAGGCCTGGGGGCAAAACGCCAATTATTTTCCCAGCCGCTTCAGCAACGACAGCATCACGGCCTTTAGCTGTGGAGGTGCCCAGCTGGTCTGGGACGATCCCAAGCCCTACGTCATCTACGGCATCGTGTTCTTCGACGAGTGCGAGCTGGTGATTCCGGCGGGGGCGGAGATTTACGTCCACGGCGGCTTGGGCTCCTTTTTTGACGAGGACGGCAACCGCCTGCTCTACAACGATGGCCGGATCGTCATCGGACCCAATGCGAGTATCCGGATTGAGGGGACGGTCGATAACCCAGTGACGATTCAGGGGGATCGCCTCGAAGAATTTTTTGACGAAGTGCCCGGCCAGTGGTACGGGCTGATCCTATCACCGGAGAGTAGGAACAATGTCATCGAACACGCCGTGATCAAAAACGCGGTGGTCGGCGTCGTGGTCGATTCCCTGGCGCGGCTCGACATTCGCAATACCCAGATTTACAATACCACCGCCAATGCCCTCTTCGGACGGCACGCCTCCATCCAGGCCACCAATTGCCTGTTTCGCGACAACAGCGCCAACAGCGTCCGCGTCTCCCAGGGCGGCGATTACAATTTTGACTACTGTACCCTCGCCACCTTTGGTACCGATGCCTCCGCCCTTTCCCTCAGCAACGTTCGCTGCCTGGATCCCTTTTGTCAGGAATTTTTCGACAACGACCTCAACGCCCGCTTTCGCAACTGCATCATCACGGGCTCCCAAAGCGACCAGATCACCCTGGCCGATCTGAGCGATGCGGTGGCCTTCAACTACACCTTCGAGCACTGTATCGTCCGGGTCGAGGAGTTGCTTGAGGACGATGCCTACCCCAATTTCCTCACCGACGACTGCAATACCTGCATCAACAATACCAATCGCGAATCTTCCCTCTTTTTGGACATCGACGAAGGGGACTACCACCTCGATACCCTCTCCATTGCCGAAGGGCAGGCCATCCCCCTTCCCGGGATCACCACCGATCTCGATTTGGTGGACCGCGACGAACAAGTACCCGATATCGGCTGTTACGAGTACGTTTACGAATAACAAGCATCCTTCATGAAGACGATCGCTATTTTGGGTTGTGGCTGGTTGGGTTTGTCCCTGGGCGAATACCTGGTTGGACAAGGCTACCGAGTCAAAGGTTCTACCACGCGGGTGGAAAAGCTGGCGCAATTGATGGCTGTGGGCATCGAAGCCCACCACCTGACGATTGGCGATACGATCGTCGGGACCGATACGGATGACTTTTTCCGTTGTGACGTTTTGGTGCTCAATATCCCTCCGGGGCGGCGACAGCCGGATGTGGAGACGCGTTATCCCCAACAGGTTCGCCTGGTGGCGGAGGCGGCGCGGGCGGCGGGCTGTCGGCACCTCTTGTTTGTGAGTTCGACTGGGGTTTATCCGGCGGAGCGGCAGATCCAGGTACGGACCTTTCCCACCGGGCCGACGACGGCTTCGGGGCGGGCCCTGGTCGAAAGTGAAAACTACCTGCGCGGCTCGTCCGACTGGTCGACTACCGTCTTACGTTTGGCGGGTTTGATCGGTGGGCAACGACAACCGGGGCGCTGGTTTGCCGGGCGGCAGGACCTACCGGGCGCTCGCGTTCCCGTCAATTTGGTGCACCGGGAGGATTGTATCCAGGCTATCGTGGCGATTGTGGAGCAGGAAAAATGGGGAGAGGAGTACCACCTCTGCGCGACGGAGCATCCGCTCAAGTCGGACTACTACCCCGAGATGGCCCGCAAATTGGGCTTGGAGCCACCAAGCTACGCGGAAGGGCTGGAGATGCCCCCCTACAAGGTGATCGATAACTCCCAAATCCTGGCTGATTTGGGGCTGGTGCTGCGTTTTCCCGATCCCCGACTCATTTGATGAGGTAGCGCCGGAAAATCTTTTCTACCGCTTCTTTTTTGATTTCTTTACCGATGAATACAATCTTACTTTCCTTGGGTGCTTCCACTGGCCAGGGCAAGCCGTCGGACAGGCGGAAGGTATTGCGTACCGACTGTAGTACGACCTGTACTGGATATTTGTCTGCGTTGATTCTTATTTGTTTGACCTTTAGAGTATCGACCTT
>CALCCH010000632.1 GCA_937899855.1 uncultured Saprospirales bacterium
GGTTTGCATAAAATTAAAGACTTCCACTTCATCACTGTCCTCTACGGCAGAAAACCACTCCGGTCCCGTTTGGTCGGCGTATTCGATGGCGAATCCCAGCACCCCGTTACCCGCTTGGAGGTCACCGACATCCGAGGTCTGAGTAACGCTGATGGAAAAACCGTACTCGGGAATAATCTCCTCATTGAGGCTGGCAATGGAACCGCTCGCCGCAATCACCGTGCTGGTACTCAGATCCGTCAGTTCCCAAAAAGCGTCGTCGTCCCTAATACTGTCGTGCGGGGTGGCATCCTTGAGCTCCAGCCGAAAATCACCATCCTGAACGAGGAGTGGATCGTAAATTTTGATGTCGAGGGGGCCCTTGCCTTCCTGGTATTCGATCCGGCCCCGGGCGGAGCCATCGAGAATGGCGGTACGGGTAGCCTCGGTAATTTCCACACTCTTTCCCCCGATCCCTAGCCCCGCCAAGCGGGTGATGAGCGGCCCATCACCGTATTGGGAGCGCAGCCGACTGTCGACGGTGGGGCGGGGAATGACCGAGTACTGCTGGATGTTGAGGTCGCTGGGGATGTAGGGATTCTGCTGTCCCTCGGGAATGCCGTTGCGTTGGGTAAAATCCTCCCAATTGTTGTAACCGTAAGCGATGGCGGTGTAATAGTACGTCCGGTGGTTGATCAATTTCCCCCCACCAAAGGCATCTTCCGTAAAGCGGAAGGTATGCTGGATACCGGCATCCGCCCCGACGGCCCGCTCCTCGGGCAGGTAGATAAACTCGGGTTCTCCCGACAGGTCGGCATTGGGATTGGGCACTTGCCCCCAATTGTAGATCACGTCGATTCCGTTTTTGATATCCACCTGCGCCACCAAGCGCGCCTGATCGGGATCGTTGAGATCATCCGGTGCCACTGGGCGCAGCAGTTGGTAAATCTGGTAGCCCTCAAAACGGTAGTCGCAGCCGCTATCGCAGGAGCCCGGCGCCTTGATGTCCTTGGCCGCGTACGACAGTTCAAAATTGTTGGCCGTGGACGCCACGTCGGGATTGCTCAGTACGGCAATGACCTCCTCATCCAGCTCGACCCAGTTGACGTCGGGGGCGTAGGGGCCCCGGGTGAGTTCAAAACAGTTGTCAAACAGAGACTGGGCAATATCATCCGCCTGGAGCAGACGCGTAACATCGGGGCAGGGATACTCAAAGCTCGGTACCCAGACCACCCCAATGATCAACTCATTGATGGTACCGGGATCCAAGCGAAAGGGCCCCGAAGCCTGGATCGTTCGACGATCCCCCTCGGTCAGGGCTTCGCTACACATGCTCCACCGAGCGGGATCGTTGGGTTCACCGGGGAAGACGTATTTGGTAAAATCCGTACTGCTCGGATCGTAGCCCGTTCCCCCTCGGGTAAAGGGCACGCCGTTGCGCCAGGAGCCGGAGAGGTAGTTGTAATACTCGGGAGCCTCCTCCGGATCGGTCATCCCCTGGTTGGGATTAAAACGGGCATTGTCGTAGTAGGTAAAGGAAGACATCCCCAGCTCCTCCCCAAATTCGTCGAGGGGGCCCTGAAAATAATCGACACCCAACACGGGAATATCGGTACAGTAGGTATTGACCCCCTCGCAGTCGTTGCAGGTCTCCATCCCGTCGCGGTTGTCGGAGTTGTAGACGTAGGCCAAGCTTCGGTCGACGTCGCAGCCTACGTAATCGTCGCGAAAACAACCCAGGTCGGGGTCTACCCACATGGCAAAGAAGGTACTGTCGATCGGCTCGGTGGCCCGGTTGACCAAGCGGTAGCGCTGGAAAGTCATGTTGTTGATCTGGTCGGAGGTCTGAAAGGAAAAGGCCTGCACTTGTACCTCCATTCCGATCACTTCGCCATTGGTTTCGGTATGAATGCCACCGGCATCGTTGTAGATCCAAAAGATCATCTCGTCGGGCAGCGAGGGGGGCAGCCGGTCCCGGCAGCGACGAATCTCAATCCGGGGGAAGTCGCCCCGGGTGGGATCGTAGACCGCATCATCATCCACGTCTTCAAATCCGGCGAGCCCCCGAAATCCTTTCGCGGGGAGGGGCAAACTAAAGCCGTGAATTTCTTCAAAAAAGGGATTGCCCAGACCGGGCCACCCCAGAACGTCCTCGGGAATCTGACTGCGGTCCAATTCCACCCCATCCGGATCACCGCCGTTGGCCTCCACGGCCAAGCGCCAGTTGCGCCGGTGCTCCGCGACGTTGGCCCCAAGCACCTTAAAAAAACGGTCCCAGTTGGCACAGGTATCCGGGCCAACTTGTTGTTCATCCGTCAGGGGGCCGGGCCAAAAATCCGTTTGCCCACTGCTCGTTCCGTAGGTTTGGCAGGCTACCTTGAGGTTTCCCCCTTCGTCAAAACCACCCAACCAGACGGCCCCAGCAAAGATCGCCGCCACTTCTTGCTCCCCTTCCGGCACCTTGGGAACGATGTAGCGACCATTGCTATTTCCATCCCACCAGACGTCGCCGCCGGCCAGCAAACGGGCCCGGACATTGTTGATGGACTGGTCGATTTGAGCGGTGGACTGAGCACAATTCATCCGGTACTCCGCTTTTTTACGGTCAGTGGATTTTGAGGGGCGCTTGGGGGAAGGCGTCCCGACGTGGGCCGGAAGTAAGGTGGTACACCAAACCATCAAGAACCCGACGAAGCCATACTTTAAGTTTCGCATAACGTTGAAATTTCGATTGGTAAAAAAATGATTGCGTGGCGGACATAAGCCCGCCGGGCCAATTCGAGGCAAATCGAACCGGCTGGGGCTTCAAGCGTTATGGAAAATTGATTCTAGAAAGGCTGCTTACTGTGTTTAGATACGGATCCGTCAGAGTGGTCGCTGGACTACAAAGGCCTTGAGGACGCGCTCGCCCCGATCTTCGGTCTTGACGTGTACCAGATAGGTACCGCTGCTGACCGGCCGACCCCCTTGGTTCTTCAGGTCCCAGCGGAGGTCGGGGTAAATTTGATCGGTAGCCTCGTGCGCCGGCACCGTCTCATTGCGACGGAAAAAACGCACCAGTCGTCCATCCAGCGAATAAATTGATACTTCACAACGGGCGGGCAAATTGGTAATCTTAACGATATTTTCGGAAGTGGAATTTTCGTAAACCGAGTAATAATAGTACGGATTGGGAACCACGCGAACCTGAGCCAGCGCCGCCTCATCCGCAGCGTCCCCCACCAAGGGCTCGGCCGCAACATCGCGAAAGCTGAACTCGTACAGGGGATAACCTTGGTTCTCCCCCTTCACCGCACTCACGCGGTAGGGATTGCTGACGCGAATTTTAAAGGTAACGTCGTTGGGAATCAGGCCGGTCTCCCCACTGCCGAGCGGATCGAGCCCGGAGGCCAGGGGGATACAGGTCCAGGTAACCGCTTCGGCCAGCGTATTCGTCATCGTCCAGCTTCCCTGCTCCAAGGCAGCGTAAAGGCTTTCGCAGCCATCGTAGGTTTGGTTGGTGACGTAGATGTAATGCTGCCCCCCAGCGATGTAGGAATACAGATCGTCGGACTCGCCCGTAAGGTTGGCATCGATGACGAGGTCGTCGGTGGGGTTCCAGAGCAGGTCGCGGCCGTTGTTGGGCAGGCGGCCACACAGGTCGCCCCGCCCCAGAAAGGTAACGGCACCACAGGCATAAGTCGAATTTTCACCAAAGAAGATGTTCAGACGTTCCCCCGTCTCTACATCGACGGCGTAGCCCGGAAACCAGCCAAAGCCCGAGCGGGATTCGTTCGGATCGAGTTGGGGCTTGCCATCGGCATCGGCGTAGGGTAGGATCGAGCGGGCCTCGCGGGGACGCAGCATCTTGGAACCTCCTTGCGTGGGCAAGTTCGCGTAGAGCTCACTCGTATGCCAGCGCGAAGCGGTTTCGACTACGACGCAGCGACTCCATTTCGATTTGTCCTTGGTCAGTACCACGTCGATGTTGTTGAGTTGTTGGAGGGGACTATTCAGTTTGAGCACCGGTACGCGCAGTTGGTCGTCCAGCATGGGGGTGATGACGGATTGGATGGGCGAAAAATTGCGCGTCAAGGTAAAGGGCTGCCAGTAGGCGGGCTCGGGAATTTTGGTAAAAGCCTCCTCCGGGTCGCGGAAGTGGTCCGGACCACCCGCTTCGGTCGCCACAAAATTGAAAGGCCCTTCGCCATCCACGATTCCCGAAAACCACTGTGGCCCATCGGGGTCGGCATAGCTGACCTCCATCCCCAGTACGCCATTGTTGTTGGGCCCATCGCCCGCGTCGGCCGTTTGGGCGACGCTGATCGAAAAACCATAGTCGTCGACCAACTGCTCGTTGAGTTGATCCAGCTCGGTATGCTGGGCAATCACCTCACCGGTGGCTACGTCGGTCAGTTCCCAACGGGCATCGGGGGCGAGTACGTCGTCTTCCATGTTGTCGTCCCGGATGGCCAGCCGAAAGGTTCCCTCCACGATGCGCAGTGGGTGAAAGACTTCCACCTTGATGGGGCCTTGACCGGGAGCGTAAGCCAAACGGCCATCGGCACTGCCCGCTAAGATCGCCTCGTAAGTCTCGGGACTCCATTCGACAAAAATATCGCCCACACCCGCGCCGTCCAAGCGCGTCACCGTAGGCCCCTCCCCAAACTGGCTCCGCAAGCGTTGGTCCACCAAGGGGCGCGGGACCACGGAGTAGGTCTGCGCAATGGGGCGCGTGATAAAAGGCGTCTGTTGGCCCTCCGCCAGGCCGTTTTCAAATTTGAAGGGCAGCCAGTTGTTGTGAGCATAAGAGCGGACTACATAGTGATAGGTCCGGTGATTGATCAGCGGCCCACCCCCAAAGGCATCTTCCGTGATGCGCAGGCTGTGGCGAATGCCCTTGTCTTCCCCGCTCACCATCAACTCGGGTACAAAGGTTACCTCCGGTTCGCCCGGTACGTCTTGGTTGGGGTTGGGGACGGCTTGCCAATTGTAAATTTCGGTAATGCCATTTTTGACGTCCGTCTGCGCCACCAAGCGAGCTTGATCGGGATCGGACAGGTCGGTCGGCACTTCGGCGCGGGGTACTTGGAAAATTTGGTAACCCTCAAATTTGTAGTAGGTACTGTCAAAATATCCGGGCGAGCGGGGGTCTTGCCGGACGTAGTCTTCCAGGCTTTCTCCACCGAACAATATCTCGTCCTCCAGCAAAGCAATCAATTCACCGTCGAGCTCCACCCACTTCACGTCGGGATGCTCGGGGCCCGGGGTGGTCAGCTCGAAACAGTTGTGGAACATGGACTGGATCTGATCGTCGGCGCTCAGTAGCCGGCTGATATCGGGGCAGGGGTATTCCAATTCGGGTACCCAGATGATGCTGTAGGTCAGTTCGTTGATCGAGCCGGGAGAGATGCGCAATGGACCAGTGCCCAAAATCATTTTGGGATCGACATCAGTGGGGCCTAAATTTTCTTGACACATGCTCCAGCCCAGCGGATCGTTGGGGGCCCCGGTAAGTGCGTGCTGGGTAAATTGATCGGAGGCGGGGTCGTAACCCGTCCCTCCCCAGGTCATTTGCGTACCGTCACGCCAGCGGCCCCGCAAGTAGTTATAGTACTCAATGGGCGTCTGTGGATCGGATAAGGGTGAGAGAGCCCCTTGTCCAACAAGCCCGTAATAGCTAAAAGAACTCATCCCCAGCTGTTCTCCAAGTTCCCCGTAGGGACCACTCACCAAGTCGATACCCAGGATGGGAATATCGGTACAATAAGTCGCCACTCCGTGACAATCCGTACAGTCCTGCCCTCCATCCAAAGCATCAGCATTGTAGACGTAGGCCAGATCGCGCAGCGAATCACAGCCGATAAAGTCGTCTTGAAAACAGCCCAAGTCGGGGTCCACCCAGAGGCCAACGCGAGCTTCATTCAGGTGTTCGATCGAACGATTGATGAGTCGGTATTTTTGAAAGGTCGTATTGTTGAGGTGACTGTTATCCTTGAAAGCAAAAGCCTCCGCATGAATTTCCATCCCAATGGCATCCCCGCCCGAATTGGCGTGTGCCCCAGCCGCGTCGTTAAAAATCCAAAAGTCAAGTTGGTCGGGAATGGTCGCCTGAGCCCGCCAACAGATATCAACGACGGGGAAGTCTCCCAGGTGGGGCTCGTAGGCGCCGGCGATACCGCCCTCGTCCCAGAAATCCGCCAGCCCCGCAAAGCCCAGTCTCTCTTCCGGGAGCGCAAAACCGTGTACGTCTTCAAAAAATGGGTTGCCCACAGCCGGCCAGCCCCGAATTTCCTCCGGAATCGTTGCGGGATCGAGCATCACTCCTTCAAAATCCCCACCATTGGCTGCCACGGCCGCTGCCCAGCGACGCCGGTGTTCGCGGATGGCGGCTCCGCTAACGGAAAAAAAGCGATCCCAGTTGCCACAGTTCTCCACGGTAGTTTCCGAATAATCGGTGAGGGGCCCCGGCCAATAATCCGTTTCATCGCCCGCCCTACCGTAGGTTTGAGCCGCTACCTTGAGGTTGTTGCCGGGGTCGACCCCAATCACCCAGAGCGCCGCGGCGTAGATACTGGATACCTCGGGCAGGTTCGACCCCTCGGGCACCCGAGGGACGATGTACTTTCCATAGCTGCCATCCCACCACAGGTCCCCTCCCTGACGCAATCGGGCCCGGACGTTGTTGATCGCCAGTTCCGTCTCGGCCCTGGGCACGGCACAGTCTTGCCGCCAATCAGATGACTTGGATACGGTGGCAGGAGCAGTACTGGAGCGGGGTGGTACGGTACTGGACCAGGCCTCAGCAGTGAATATTATCGTGGTGCTTACGAGTAAACTTAGCCAATATTTGTGGGACATAGCTATCACATTTTGCGCCGATACCATCACCGGAGTGAGGCATCATACGGATGAGTTAAAATAGGCCTTTGACCGTCACGCTTGGACGGGAAAAGTTTTTTAATGAAACAGCTGCTATCTTTCCTAGGTAGATGCTTCCGTGTGGAATAGATCGGAAGCCATCCGGGGTCGACTCAGAGGGAGTCGGGAGTAATTAAGAAGGGCAAGGGGCAAAAATGGGAAAACAGCCTGGCGGGGAATAGATCCCGCCAAGCTGTTTTGCGTAAATTTAGAGGGACAAACGGACGCCCAAGCTGTGCGTACCATTCCACAGGCGCGTGTCGCGGTAGGAATAGTCAATTCCAATGCGCGTATCGCTGCCTCTCTTGACGGGAACATCAAAGGAGATACCCGCCGCCAGGCCCGTGTAGATCGAATCAAAATCGGGGTTGTCCGAACCAATCTCGTACTTGTAAGCCGCCCGGAGGGACAGTACTTGCTTGAAGCTGTATTCCAAACCACCACCCACTTGATCCTGAGCAAAGGAGTTGGCCGTAAAGTTGACCATGATGCTCAGGGTGTTTTTGTCGTTGATGACGACATCGTAACCCGTACCGATGTTCAACATCGAGGGCAATTCAAAACCCTGCGAGCGTTGGAAGTAGGTCAGGGTATATTCGTCGCTACCACTGGGGTTGTTGGCGGGAACGGCCAAACCTTGTCCGCGGAAGGTCATCCGCGAGCCGACGTTACGCAGCGAGATACCAAACTTAAAGTTATCCTGGGGTCCCGTCACGTACTGTACCCCGGCATCGAAAGCGATGGCGGTAGCGGTAACGTCCGACGTTCCTTCCGATACGACGCGGGCCGTGGCCCCCACCGAAATCTTGTTATCGAAGATGTAGGAATAGCTGATGCCGATGTTATTGATCGCGGGAGAAAAGGTAGCTCCCGTACCCGCGGGCTGCGCATCCGTAGTAAAGGGGATGTCGCCCATATCAACGGCCATTACGGAGACTGCAATCGCAGCGTTGTTTTTCAGGCGGGCGGCAAATCCCGCCGCGTTGATGCTGATGCCGGTTCCTTCAAAATAACGAGAATGAGAAAAGTTGAATTCGGTCTTATTGATCCGACCGATTCCAGCGGGGTTGAGACGCATGGCCTCCACCCCAGAGATGGATCCCGTATTCATGGCGTGCAAGCCAGCCGTACGCGCCCAGGGATTCATCAACAACTGTGAGGCACCAGCCTCCCCCTGACGATCAGGATTACCCGCCGTGGCAACATCCGCCCCCAAGAGGAGCAAGGCCAAAGAGAGTACAGTGTATAGATATTTAGTCATTGTCAATTTAAATTTTCAAATTTAATAATGTCCGACCAGGGTCGGAATGATCCCGCCCCATTCTTTCCGAATACCCCCTAGCTAGAGGGCATTCGGAAAAGATTGGTGCAGTGGGCCATTACAATCCCGAGGGATCGAACTGGCGCAGGACGGCAAAGAACTTGAGCACGCGCTCTCCTTTGCCTGGCGCATTGACGTGGATCAAATAAGTCCCACTCGCCACGGTAATACCGCTGCTGTTTTTCAAATCCCACTCCAAGTCGGGATTGATCTGCCGCGTAGCCGCACCGACCCCATTGGGTTCGCCCGGCGTTTCATTCCGCTGGTAACGGCGGATGAAGCGTCCGTCGAGGGAGAAGATATTGATGTCACACTCCGCGGGCAAGTTGGTAATTTTGACCGTGTTCGTAAACTGGGACGTTTCGTAAATCGAGTAGCCGTAGTACGGGTTGGGTACCATTCTGATCTGATCCAGCTCCTCATCAAACTCCGCTTGAGTGGTGAGCGCTGATTTCTCAGCACCGTTGAAGCTGAAGCGGTAAGCGGGGTGGCGGTTGTTCGAACCATCACCAATCGACGTCTGGTACGGGTTGTCTACCCGCAGACGGAAAGTGATGTCGTTCGGAATCAAACCGGTGTTGCCACTTCCCAGAGGATCCAGCGTCGTAGCCAGCGGCATACAAGTCCAAGTGATAAACGAAAGCGGATCTACCTTTTGGAAACTAGAGCCGTTGAGGCCTTCCCACAATTCCTCACAACCGTCGTAAGACTGGCGCGTCACGTAGATAAAGTGGTGACCACCCGCGTATACGGGATACATATCGGTATTGCTGCTGGGATTGATCAGCTCGGGGATGAACACCTCCGAGGTGGGATTCCACATCATATCACGACCATTACCATTGTCGGGCAAGAAGCCACAAAGGTTCTCCAGGCCAGCTTCGGTTAGCGAGGCGCAATCATAGGTCGTATTTTCCCCAAAGAAGATGTTCAGGCGCTCGCCAGATTCCACGTCGATGGCGTAGCCAGGGAACCAGCCAAAACCGGGGCGGGATTCCGAAGCATCCACATCGGGAAGGCCGTCACCGTTGTTGTCGTTGGGCGTTACCGAGGGGGCGGACCGTACGTCGAACATCTCCGTACCACCTTCGGTCGGCTTGTTGGAACCGATGGAGCTGAAGTAGAGGCGCGAAGCGGATTCTACGACCACACAACGACTCCACTTACTCTTGTCGGAGGTCATTATGATGTCCACATTGTTCAGTACGTCGAGCGTACCGGCCAAGCGAACCTGTGGGTTTCTCAACTGATTGTCCCAAGCCGGCGTCAGCAGGACGTTACCATCGAGGATCGGACGGTAGTCTACCAGGCGGTAGGGCTGCCAGTAGCCGGGGGCCATCTGGGTGACGAAAGACTGATTCGGATCGTCTACGTTGTCGGGTTCGTTAGAGCCCGTTTTGATAAAGTTGAGGGGGGGCTGGTCGTTGTCGATGACCCCGTTGAACCATTGCTCTCCGAGTTCATCTACGTATTCTACCTCGATACCCAGGGCACCGTTGTTGCCTTCTCGGCTACCCGCATCCAAGGTCTGCTCAATCGAGATGGAGAAGCCAAATTCACCGATGATCTGTTCGTTGAGGGTTTCGATGCTCCGATCGGAAAATACGGTATCGGAATTGCTCAAATTGACCATCAACCAACCGGCATCTTGTTCGAGAATGGTATCATTCATGATGCTATCACGGAAGTACAGTTCGTAGTCACCGTCCTGAATTTCGAGTGGGTTGTAGACCGTCACGTTGATGGGGCCCTGACCGGGCTTGTACACCACGCTACCGTCGAACGAACCACCTAAGATCGCATCGCGAGTCTCGTCGGTAATCTCCACAAATTTACCCCCAACTCCCGATCCTTCCAGACGCGTAACCTGCGGACCGTCGCCGTACTGAGCGTTCAGACGCGAATCGACAATCGGACGTGGTACGACCGTAAACTGACGGATGTTGTTGTTGCTGGGAATGTAGGGTCTTTGCTGTCCTTGCGGGTTAATTTCTTGCTGGTTGAAAGTCAACCAGTTGTTGTAACCGTAGGCAATGACGGTGTAGTAGTACGGACGGTGGTTAATCAGGTTGCCACCACCAAAGCGGTCTTCCGTGATGCGGAAGGTATGCTTGATCCCCTCGTCGACCCCTTCGACCTCAAGCTCCGGTACGTAGATGGCTTCGGGTTCGCCGGGCAGATCCCGGTTGGGATTCACAACGGCGTCCCAGTTGTAAATGGTACGGATACCATTCTTCAAGTCAACGCTTTCGACCAAACGCGCCTGATCCGGATCATTGAAATCCGAGGGAGGCGTGGCGCTGGGCAATTGGTAAATCTGGTAGCCTTCGAACTGGTAGAAGTAAATGATACTATCGTCGCGGGGAGCAGCCAGGTCAAGCTCGATGTACTGCTCGCGGAAGTTGTTCGAAATCGGGTTCTCGTTGGAGAGTACCGCAATGATTTCTTCGTCCAGCTCTACCCAATCTACGTCGGGAGCCCAGGGGCCATTGGTCAACTCAAAACAGTTGTTGAACAGCGACTGAGCGATGTCATCCGCTACGAAGAGTTTGGTCAAGTCAGGACAGGGGTAGGTCAAGTCTGGAACCCAGACGACTCCGATAATCAGCTCGTTGATCGTACCGGGACGCAGCAAGAAGGGACCGGAAGCTTGGATGGTCCGGCGATCCCCCAAACCGAGGTTCTGCGAACACATGCTCCATCCACTTGCGTCGTCGGGACGTTCGGTAAAGGCATAGTTGATAAACTCGGTACTGATGGGGTTGTAGCCCGTTCCACCCGCGGTGAAACGCGTACCATCCCGCCAAGAACCGGATAGGTAGTTGTAGTATTCGATGGCTTCCTGCGGGTCCGTCATCGCTTGGATGGGGTTGTAGCCCCCGTTATCGTAGTAGGTAAACGAAGACATTCCGATTTCTTCCCCAAATTCATCCAGGGGTCCCCGGAAGTAATCGACGCCCAGTGCGGGAATCTCGGTACAATAGGTCGCAACCCCTGCTCCACAATCGTTACAAGTCGCTTCTCCATCCAGGTCATCCGCATTGTAAACGAAGGCCAAGCTCCGCGAGGTATCACAACCCACAAAGTCATCTCTAAAGCAACCCAAATCGGGATCTACCCACATGGCAAAATACGTACTGTCAATGATCTCGATCGCCCGGTTGATCAGACGATAACGTTGGAAAGTCATGTCGTTGATCTGATCGTTGGTCGTGTAAGCAAAAGCCTGGACCTGGATCTCCATCTGGATCTGGTCCCCGTTGGATTCGGTGTGGATACCACCGGCATCGTTGTAGCAATAAAAGGTTTGTTCCGTTGGGGGGAATTGGTTTTCGTCACAACCCCGAATCTGGATGATGGGAAAATCTCCCAGTTGGGGTTCGTAGATACCAATTTGACCACCTTCGTCCCAGAAACCAGCCAGACCGTTAAAGCCTTTATTGCCACTGGGCAATTCAAAACCGTGGATGTCGAAGAAGTAAGGGTTACCCAAACCAGGCCACCCCCGAACATCTTCGGGGATCGTTCCCGGATCGAGCTCTACGCCCGAAGGGTCACCACCATTGGCCGCTACCGCTTCTTCCCAAGCACGACGGTGCTTGATGATGTTGGTATCGGCAACGACGAAGAAGCGGTCCCAGTTGACACAAGTATCAACACCTACCTGTCCTTCATCCGTCAGTGGTCCCGACCAGAAGTCGGTTTGTCCCGAGCTTCTTCCGTAGGTTTGACAAGCTACCTTCAAGTTGTTACCGGGGTCAATACCTCCCAGCCAGACGGCACCGGCAAAGATCGCCGCTACTTCCTCCAGACCAGACCCTTCCGGTACTCTTGGCACAATATAGTTACCGTTACTCCCATCCCACCAGAGGTCACCACCGGTGAGCAAACGTGACCGGACGTTGTTGACAGCCATATCACGACCGCGTGTAGATAGCTCACAGTCCATCCGATAGGAGGCCCGATCTGCTTGTTCTTTCTTGGGCTTAGTTGCCTTTTGCAGGTTGGGGTTGACGTGAGCGGATGCCATTCCCATGGCCGACAACCAAACCAACAATACCAAGCCATATTTAAAAAGTCGCATGATATTTATTTTTATTAGTTATGTTTAATGTACTCTGCTTAGAATTCAAAAATTGCTCCCAGGTAAATTCTTCTCGGCAAGCTGAAGAAGTTGGGATTCAGCACCCGCCATTGGTACGCATCAATGAAGGATTGTAGGTTACCCGTAGAGGAAACCTCTGCCAGACGCTGCTGTCCCTGCTCCGAGTTGAGGAAACCATCATCGTCAGGCGAACCCGTCAAGGGGTATACCCGAGTAATGTTTCTCGTATCCAGTAGGTTCTGTACCCGGAGGTAAACGTTCAAGCCCAGCTTGTTCTTAGCCTCTGGCCCGGTCAGGCGGAAGTTTTTATCCACTCGAAGGTTGAGCGAGAAGTTCCAGGGCAAACGAGCACCGTTGATCTGACCAACCGTACCGTTGGCATCGAGGATATCCGCCTGTCCTTTAACCGTGTAAGGACGACCCGATACGGCGATGGCCTGTAGGTTGACCCCAAATTCGGAGAGGATGTCCTTGCCAAAAGCGGTAGGACCATTGTAGCGGCTGCCCGAAGCAAAGCGGTAGTCGATCGTACTTACGATCCGGTGACGTTCGTCAAAGCTGAGGGGGAAGAGCGTCCGGATCAGACCCCGGTTGGTAATACCCCGGCGATCGTTGGCATCCGAACCCGTACCGTCCGCAAACTGCAAGGTGTAGTTGGCGGTAAAGGTTACGTTACCCGTTCTTCTCAAGTCGTACTGGAGGGTAAAACCCTTTACGGTACCAAAGTCGATGTTGCCAAAGGTTTCGTAAGTCGTAATCGTCGGGATGAACAGGAAGTTACGACGCTGGATCATGTCCCGCATTTCCTTGTAGTAAACCGCGATTTTCAGTGCGGAGGAGTTGGACAGTCTCTGCTGGAAACCGACCTCGTAGTCGATCGTCCGCTGGGGACGCAAATTGGCGTTGGGAACGCGAGCCGCTTGGCTTTCTTCCCAGTAGAAGTAGTCGAGGGCCGTAGCACGGTCGACGTTGATGCCCAGTGCAGCGGGACGCTGAACGAGGATGTCGTAGTGGGCAAAGAAGTTGGCCGCATCCGAAATCGGGAAGGAGAAGGCCAAACGCGGCATCCAGTTGACCTGGGGCTCGTAATCTTCAAAAGACGTATTGGGATCAAAGCTGGGATCCTTGATGTTGTTGACCTGATTCTCGTACAACTTGGGGTTGACTACCCCACCACCAAAGATCAAACGACCATCGTTGACGGGAGAACCGCTGGCGGTGTACCACTGGTCGCCCTGGCGGAAAGCCTGGATGTTGTCCGATTCGGGGTCCGTGACGTAGACCTTGAAGTCTTCACCAACCCCCGAGGGAATGTCCTGATCGGGAGCCAAGTTTCTAAAGTCTTCTACCGACATGACTTCGTACAGGGAGTAAGGATCTTTCAACACCTTGGTATTGGCATCGTAGCGGTCTACCCGCAGTCCCAAACGGAAGATGATGTCTTTGTAGGAAAATTTATCCTGAATGTAAGCCGCCGAGTAGTTGGGTTGGATGGAGGCTACGGGGAAAGTCCGTACCCCGTTGGCATCGGTGGCGCGGAAGAAGTCATCAAACGTTACATCGTTACCCAGTCTTTCTCCGGTGTAGGAGAAACCGTAGTAGTTCAGGTCGATCAGCGTAAACTGGTCGTTGAGTTCCTGGGCGGTGAAGAGGTCAAGCGAGAGGCGATCGGGGTCAATTCCGTCGACGTTGACAAATTCGTTGTCGTTCAGGCCAAGTAAAGAGCGAACGTTGCGGGCAAAGCCAGCCGCGCTAACCGATGGGGCCAGACCGGGACGGAAGATACCGACCGTATCGTTACCCAAAATGGTGTCTCTTATAAAGTTCATGCTATCGATACCCGCCAGGCTGACGTTGGCCTGCTGGCGAGCGATCCGCCAGAGGTTCCGCGGGTTGAGGTCGTAGCCCCGATTGAAGCGTTGCTCAAAGATGATCCCGAAACGGATCGAGTGGGTCCCCTTGTCCGAACCACCGGGGTTCAGGTCAAAGCTACTACTGACATTGATCGTGATGAGTTCGTTGTCAATTTTTTCCGATGCGTTGAACACCTGACCTACGTTGGTGTGGTTATCCCAAATTTCGTTGACCCCTGCGGTAAAGAAACCGTTGAAAGCCACGAAGCTGTTGTCGTTGCCACCGTCACTGGCGTTGTTGTAATTGGCCAGTACGGGGTTGTGAATACTGGGCGTAAATCCTTGGAAGGTACGCGTGTAATCGGTATGTACAAACCGGAAGGGATCCTGCTCTACACCGAAGGAAGGAATCCACTGGTAATCAAAGGTTCCGACGTGACCGTAGCGGAACAGATTATCGCCGTGGCGGAAATCATCCCGATCGTAAAAGCGTCTTTCGTAACCCGCCTGCAAAACGTATTCTACATTGCTAAACAAGCTGCTTTTGGCATTTTCTTCCGCTCCGGCTTGGGCATTGGCATCGGCCACGTCGCTCAGACGGTGACGGAAGCGAATGTTACCCCGCCAGCGAGTATCGTTTTCGAAGGGGTTGTTGTGGGAGTTGAAGACCCGCCAGTTGGCACCAGTCTGGTTGTTCTCTCCCGGAGTAAAGCGATCCGTACGATCGGAGTAGGAACCCGTCAGGGTAATGTCGATGGCCTTACTCAAACGAGCGTCGATTTTGGCCGTCAGATCCAGGCGCTCCTCCTCTTCGAAGGGCTGGAAGCCGAGTACGTCTACATCCTCATTGGTGATAAAGTGACCGCCGGGTACCAGACCCGTTCCAAAGGATACTACCGGGTTGGCTTCCAACTCGGCCAGGGCCTCATCACTAATGCGGTAAATGTCGGAGCCAGGAGCATCATCATCCTTGAGTTCGCGGTACTGCATCGAGACCCGAAAACCGATGATCGACTCTCCACTTTTCTTCTTGAGAATCGGACCACTCAGGTTCGCACTGATGAGGTTGTAACCAAAATCGTCTAGAAATTCCGAGGTTTCCAATTCCAGGGCACCAGTGTAGCGGTTGGAAGGACCTTTGGTGGTGATGGAGATGATCCCCCCTACTACGTCACCGTACTGGGCTTCAATCCCCCCGGTGATGACCTGGAGCTGGTCGATTTCGGACTGGGGGATCAAACTTCCCGAACCCGATACCCGAATACCATCGATGTAGTAGTCGGTACCGTCAGCCCGCGATCCCCGGACGCTGATGTTGTCGCCCTCGTCAGCTTGCGAAAGACCGGCCGTGTTGGCGGCCAGTGCCGTAATGTCTTTGGTAGGTAAATTTCGGATTTGTTCACCCGTGATGACACCACCCGAAGTGGTGTTGTCCTGCTCGATGAGCGGAACTTTAAATTCGCGGACGACGACCGTGGTCAAGTCAATTCCGGTGCTGCCACCGCCACCCAATTGTACATCGAGCTTGTTGCTTTGACCGGCCTTTACGACCACCCCCGTAATCCGGTTGGTGGGGTACCCGATGTAAGAAACTTCAACGTCGTAGGTACCGGGGTCTACGTTCAGCTTGAAGTTACCGTCGAAATCTGTACTGGTACCCGTCACGTACACCCCGTTTTGATTCAGGATCACGGTAGCACCAATCAGATCATCGCCGTTGTCTACATCAGTCACTTTTCCTCCTACGGATGTCTGGGCCATCCCCCAGAAACTCATAAGAACAAAAGCTAGTGAGAATAGTAAATAACGTGCCATACAGTTGCATTTTGTAAATTATGTAAAAAGCTAGATTCCAGAATAACGCACAATGTTAAGAAATTTAACGTTCTTTTCAAAAATTTTTAAAGTGCCCCCGTCGGTCCTTTGACAAACGAAACACTCGCAATTTTTGTCCCCAAAATCTTCCTAAAATTAAGGCATTTATCGGTGGATCAGAGGACCATAAATTACCCTTTAGTCAGGTTTCTATTTTTGTGTTCTTGGGTTCGATGGTCGCTAAAACGACTTTGGGATGCTTCTCCTTGCCGAGCCGTGTACCGCCCAGCGTAAGAATCCTAATCCACCTCCTGGGCTGGATTTCGACTGTATTCGGTCGCCCGGATCTTACGCAAAAGGACTTCGGCTAACCGCTGCTTGGACTCCCTGGTCCAACCCGCCACGTGAGGAGACAGAATGACGTCGGGCCGACGGTACAGCGCTTCGTAAGTACGGCTTTCCGCTTCGCTAAAAGTCGCCACTTTTTCGTTCTCAAAAACGTCCAAACAGGCTCCTCCCACCCGACCACTCGACAGGGCGGCCAGCAGGTCGCTCGTACGGACCACCTGGCCCCGGGAAGTATTGATGATAATGACCCCCTCCCGACAGGCTTCCAAAAAGGAAGCATCCACCAAATGGTGTACCTCCGCCGTCAGGGGCAGGTGCAGACTGATGATGTCGGCCTCGGCCTGAATCTCAGCCAGATCGCTGTTGCGGACGCTCGAAAATTGATCGGAAAAAAAAGGATGGTACTTGTCGTAAGCCAGGATCCGGACGCCAAAGGATTCCAATTTGCTGGCGAAAGAACGACCGGTATTTCCAAAGCCAATGATGCCCACGGTTTTGCCCCACAATTCCCAACCCCGCATGGCCTCGCGGCGCCAGATGCGGTCCCGTACACCGCGGTCCGCAGCCAACAAGTTGTTGGCCAGGGCCAGGAGCATGCCCATGGCGTGTTCCGCCACTGCGTTGCGGTTGCCTTCGGGAGCGCTGTGCACCGCCACCCCTCGCTCCGCCGCGTAGGCCAGGTCGATGATTTCCAAACCCGATCCCAACCGACCGATAAAACGCATTTGAACGGCGGCATCGAGCATGGCACGATCCACCCGAATTTTACTGTTGATGATCATACCCACGTAATCTTTGACGCGCTGTCGCACGGCCTCCAGACTGATCTGGGGTTCGTAAACGCAGCGGAAGCCCATTTGCTCCAAGCCATCGATGAGCAGCGGATGTACGCCATCGGTAATCAGTACCTGTTGCATATTTTCACGGGTTGTACGTGGTGTAACGTAAAGCTAGGGATAAATGCTGGGCCCAAAGCGGCCGGTAATGCGCTGATTCGGAAAAGTGTCGGATGACTTACTATCTTTAGTCGAGCACAAGTGCTCGCTCCACGGATTGGAATGGCGCTGGCGGCAATGAAGATATGTACATTGGAATGGATCTCGGTGATTGGCAATCGGGACGGTAGCTCGGAAACAGATCGAAGAAATATATTGTTCAATTCTCCGCAGCCGTACCACCAGCAAACCCAGCCATTGTGGTGCCTCACCACCGATTTTGCCCCACGGGCTGCCCCGAATCGGGCGATCACCATCCTTGCCCAAGCCCTGTTGAGGGGTGGTCTGTACGCCCCTTTACACCCGCCGAGGGCAAAATATTGTAAAATCAATGGAGCAAAGAGATGGCATTGTGGCTTGACTGGCGTACTTTTGCCCCCAAATTCAGAAACTCTTTAACTATGCCAAGAGATACCTCCATCCAGTCGGTGCTGATCATCGGTAGTGGGCCCATCATCATTGGGCAAGCTTGTGAATTTGATTATTCGGGGACCCAAGCCTCTCGTTCCTTACGCGAGGAAGGGATTGAAGTCACCCTGATCAACTCCAACCCGGCCACCATCATGACCGACCCGGTTACGGCCGATCACATCTACCTCCTACCCCTCACCGTCGAGAGTATCGTCCAGGTGCTGGAAGAACGCCAGATCGACGCCGTACTCGCCACCATGGGTGGACAGACCGCGCTCAACCTCGCCATCGAAGCGGGCAAGCAGGGCGTCTGGGAAAAGTACAATGTTCGACTGATCGGCGTTGACCTCGACGCCATCGAACTGGCGGAAAATCGCGAGGCTTTCCGCGAGCACGTCGTCAGCATTGGCATGAAGGTAGCGCCCTCCCACATCGCCAATTCCTTTTTGGAAGGCAAAGAGGCGGCGCAGAAAATTGGCTTCCCCCTCGTCATCCGTCCGTCCTACACCCTGGGGGGTACCGGAGGCGGCTTTGTACACGACCCCGCCAAATTCGACGAGGCCCTGCGGCACGGACTCAACACCTCCCCCACCCACGAAGTACTGGTGGAAAAAGCCGTACTGGGTTGGAAAGAATTTGAACTGGAACTGCTGCGCGACTCCAACGACAACGTCGTCATCATCTGTACGGTGGAAAACCTGGACCCCATGGGTATCCACACCGGCGACAGCATCACCGTGGCTCCGGCCATGACCCTGAGCGATACCGCCTACCAAAAGATGCGCGACGATGCCATGCAAATGATGCGCTCCCTGGGCAACTTCGCGGGAGGCTGCAATGTACAGTTTGCCCAAAACCCCGAAACGGAAGAACTCATCGCCATCGAGATCAACCCCCGGGTATCGCGATCCTCCGCCCTGGCGAGCAAGGCCACGGGTTATCCCATCGCCAAAATCGCCGCCAAATTGGCCATCGGCTATACGCTGGACGAATTGAAAAACCAGATTACCCAAACCACCTCGGCCTACTTCGAACCCACGCTAGATTACGTCATCGTCAAGATGCCCCGTTGGAATTTTGAGAAATTCTACGGCGCGGACCACAGCCTGGGCCTGCAGATGAAGTCGGTGGGAGAAGTGATGGCCATCGGGCGCAATTTCTTGGAAGCCCTGCAAAAGGCCTGTCAGAGTCAGGAAAACAACCGCACGGGTTTGGGAGCCGACAAAAAGGAATGGATCCGCACCTCGGACATCCTCCAACGGCTGGAGGAGGTGAGCGACGACCGCATCTACCGCCTGAAGGATGCCCTACGCTTGGGCGTTCCCGCCAAAACGGTCCGCAAACTGACCTTGATCGATCCCTGGTTCATCAACCAGATCAAGCGCCTGGTCAAGATGGAGGAAAGACTGATGCGGTACAACGTCGCCGAAGACATTCCCGAGGACTTTTTCCGCCAACTCAAGGAAACCGGCTATTCGGATGCCCAGATTGCCTGGTTGCTACGGATTGGGGAAAAGGAGGTGACGCGGCAACGCAAGAAGCTCAATATCCGGCGCACCTTCAAACTGGTAGATACCTGCGCCGCGGAGTTTGAAGCACAAACGCCGTACTACTATTCTACCTTCGACGAAGAAAACGAAAGCATCCCCACCGACAACAAGAAGATCATCGTCCTTGGCTCGGGTCCCAACCGGATCGGTCAGGGCATCGAGTTTGACTACTGCTGCGTCCACGGCCTGATGGCCATCAAGGAGGCGGGCTACGAATCGATCATGATCAACTGCAACCCCGAAACGGTATCGACCGATTTTGACGTTGCGGACAAGCTGTACTTCGAACCCGTTTACTGGGAGCACATCGAAGAGATCTTAGAACTGGAAAAACCGGAGGGCGTCATCGTACAGCTGGGTGGACAGACGGCGCTCAAGCTGGCGGCCGAATTCCACCGGCGGGGCATCAAGATTTTTGGTACCAGCTTTCCTTCCATGGACCTGGCCGAAGATCGGGGGGCCTTCTCCGATTTGCTCAAGGAATTGGGTATCCCCTACCCCGACTACGGGGTGGCCAACGATACCGACCAGGCCCTGGCCATCGCCAACCGGGTGACCTACCCGGTACTGGTCCGGCCTTCCTACGTACTGGGCGGACAGCGGATGCGTATCGTCATCAACGATGAGGAGTTGGAACGCCACGTACTGAGCATTTTCAAACATTTGCCCGACAATAAAATCCTGGTCGACCAGTTTTTGGAGCGGGCCAAAGAAGCCGAAATCGACGCCATTTGCGACGGGGAGGACGTCCACATCATGGGCATCATGGAGCACATCGAACCGGCCGGTATCCACTCGGGCGATAGCTCCGCCGTACTGCCTACCTACAGCCTCTCCGAACGGGCCATTGAGCAGATGATCGAGTATACCAAACAATTGGCTTTTGCCCTGAAAATCAAGGGCTTGATCAATATTCAATTCGCCATCAAGGACGATAAGGTCTACGTCATCGAAGCCAACCCCCGGGCCTCACGGACGACGCCTTTCATCGCCAAGGCCTACAAAGATCCCTACCTCAAGATCGCTACCCAGGTCATGATCGGGACGCACAAGCTCAAGGATTTCGACATCACCAAAGAACTGGAAGGTTACGCCATTAAGGTCCCCGTATTCTCTTTCAATAAATTTCCCAATGTCGACAAGCAACTCGGACCGGAGATGAAATCCACCGGCGAGATGATCCGCTTTATCCCCGACCTGCAGGATCCCTTCTTCCGGGAATTGGATCGCAACCGGTCGATGTACCTCACGCGCTAAACTACCTTGGTATGAAAACCAAACAGGAGATCGTTGAAAATTGGTTGCCGCGCTACACGGGCACCGCGCTCGAAGACTACGGCGATTACGTCTTGCTCACCAATTTTTCCCACTACGTGGAGCTCTTTGCCGAGTGGCACGGAGTGGAAATCCAGGGGAAAGATCGCTCGATGCCCTCCGCAACGGCGGGGCGCATCTCGATCATCAACTTTGGGATGGGCAGCCCCAACGCGGGAACGATCATCGACCTGTTGACCGCCATCCAGCCCAAGGCGACGCTGTTTTTGGGTAAATGCGGTGGTTTGAAAACCAAATTGAATAAGGTGGGCGACCTGATCCTACCCATCGCCGCCATCCGGGGAGAGGGTACCTCGAACGATTACATGCCCCCCGAGGTACCCGCTCTTCCCTCCTTCGCACTGCAAAAAGCCATCTCGACCACCATCCGCGAATACGATCGCGACTACTGGACGGGAACGGTGTACACCACCAACAAACGCGTTTGGGAACACCGGGAGGATTTTAAAGAATACCTGCGCACCCTCCGCCCCATCGCCATCGACATGGAAACCGCCACGATCTTTATTGCCGCCTTTAAAAACCACATTCCCGCCGGTGCCCTACTCCTGGTGTCGGATATTCCGATGGTGCCCGAAGGCGTAAAGACCGAACGGAGCGACCAAAGGGTGACGGAAGATTACGTACAACTCCACCTCAAAATCGGGATCGACTCGCTCAACCAGCTCATCAATAATGCACTCACCGTCAAGCATTTGAGGTTCTAGCCCAAGCACCGACGCGCTCCCCTATCCGACCTGCCAACGATCCGTCCAAGGCCCCTGGTCCGTGGGTTCAATGACGTTTTTCTGCATTACTTCCAGGAACTCCGCCCGGGGAATGCTGCGCCCACCGAGGCTTTCGAGATGGTCGGTCTTTTGCTGGCAGTCGATCAGCCAGTAGCCCCGGTCCCGGAGGTAGCGAACGAGGCTGATGAATCCAAATTTGGAGGCATTGCTGGCCCGGGCGAACATGGATTCTCCGTAGAACACTTTGCCGAGGGCGAGGCCGTACAGTCCCCCCACCAGCTCCTCCCCCCGCCACACTTCGCAAGAATGGGCAAAACCCAGCTCGTGCAGCTGACAGTAGGCCGCAATCATCTCCTCACTGATCCAGGTACCACCGACCTGACCGGGGCGGTACTGGCTTTGGCAAGCGCGCATGACGGCTTCGAATTGGGTATCGAAGCTGAGGGTAAATTTCTTTTGGTTGAAATAGGGACGCATGCTTTTGGAGACCTTGAGTTCGTCGGGGAAGAGGACAAAGCGGGGATCGGGCGACCACCAGAGGATGGGGTCTTCGGGATTGAACCAGGGGAAAAGCCCAATGCGGTAGGCGTGGAGCAGCCGATCGGTCGATAGGTCACCGCCGATGGCGAGGATGCCATCCTCGTTGGCCAGTTCGGGATGGGGGAAGGCGATGTGGTCTTTGGACAGCCAGAAAACGGGCATAGCTACATGGAGGGTCGGATAAAAAAATAGCAATGATGTGGATGGATCATTGCTATGTACGCCCTCAGAAACTTGGTGTTTTTGAAGACGAAAAAATTTATTACAAACTTAGTCTTTATCTTTTTCGATCACCACCGACAGGCCGCGTTCAATCAGGGCGTCCTTGAGGGGGCGAAGTACTTTGAAGGGGGCCGTCTTGACGATGGCCTTGCCCTTGAAGTGGATCAGTAAGGAACACTGTTCCGCCTGCTCCGAATCGTGGTTGAGCACTTCTATAAAGCAGCGGATCACCCACTCGAAAGTATTGACGTCGTCGTTGAAGACGACGAGCTGAGCGGGATTGCCACTATTTACATCGGCCACTTCCTCCACGACAACAACTTCCTCTAGCTCTTGGGTACTATTGTGATATAACAGCATCTTAATTAGATTTTTGAATTAGCCTACTAAGCAGTTAAACTAGTTCAGGCTCGCCAAAGTTGCCTTTACTTGGTCAAAATTCGGTAAGTCGCCCGCGGATTCCAACACCTCGGCGTAGCGAATGATTCCCTCTTTGTCGATCACGAAGGCCGAACGCTTAGCCACGCCCTTCATATCGAGCACAAAATCCTCGTACAGCGAGCCGTAAGCCTGGGCGACGTTTTTGTTAAAGTCGGAGAGCAAGGGGAAGTTGAGTTTTTGATCCTCCCGAAATTTCTCCAAGGTAAACAAGGAGTCGACCGAAACGGCAAGCACTTGAGCATTCGTGTTGTTATAGCTAGCGATATCGTCCCGCATCGTACAGAGCTCGGTGGTACAAACGCCAGTAAAGGCCAGGGGGAAAAATAAGAGTACGACGTTTTTACCACGGTAATCTTCGAGGGAGACCTCGGACTTGTCGAAAGCTCGCAAAGTAAAATTAGGGGCCTTATCGCCAACGGTTACGCTCATAGTCAGGTATTGTTAGGGATTGTGAATAAGCAATCAGGATGGTTGCGTGTTCAAAAATAGCAACGTAAAGATACCAAAAAAGCCGAAAAATAGGGCGCTTTGGGGAGAATTTGCGGAAGATTAAGGTGCCAAAGTTTCATGAAAAAGACACATCGCGCGTATCTCGAACTCCACTTCGCCGTTTTCTTGTTTGGTTTTACCGCCATCCTGGGGGACCTGATCTCGCTGGCGGCCACCACCCTGGTGTGGTGGCGGGTGCTGCTCACCTCCATCAGCCTACTTTTTCTCATCCGCGGAGGCCGGCAACTCGGTGCCCTCCCCCGCTCCCTGATCCTACAATACATGGGCATCGGCGTGCTCGTCGGCCTGCACTGGATCACCTTCTTTGGTGCCATCAAATATTCCAACGCCTCGGTCTGCCTGGTCTGTATGGCGACCACCTCCTTTTTTACCGCCCTGCTCGAACCCCTGCTCCTGCGTCAGCCCACCCGCGCCTACGAAATCCTCCTGGGGCTCCTCATCATCCCGGGCATGGCCCTCATCGTACGCAGCCTCGATTGGAGCATGCTCACGGGCGTCGGCCTGGGGCTCCTCTCCTCCCTACTGGCCGCCCTCTGCGCCATCCACAACAAAAAAATGGTCGACCGCGCCGACCCCCTCAGCATCACCTTCCTCGAACTGAGTAGCGCCTGGCTCTTCATCAGCTTCCTACTGCCCCTACTCTACTACCAAAATCCCGACCTCCCCTTCTGGCCCCGCGACTGGGATTGGGGCTACTTGCTCATCCTGGCGCTGCTCTGTACCACCTTGGCCTACGTCCTGGCCCTGCGCTCGCTCCAGCACCTCTCCGCCTTCGCCGCCAACCTGACCGTCAACCTCGAACCCGTCTACGGCATCGTCTTGGCCATCTTTCTACTCCAAGACAACAAGGAGCTCAACCCCAATTTTTACGGGGGCGGTCTCATCATCCTGATCGCCGTTTTTAGCTACCCCCTGCTCAAATCGCGTTTTGAAAAGCCAGCCGTAGAGCAGCAATGAGCGAGCGGATCAATTGTAAAACTGGGTCATTTGCTCTACAAACTCCAGGCCGTGGTGGGTACCGTTGTACCGAAAGGCAAAGGAAACGGTCTTGACTTCGGCCAGGCCCAGCTTATCCCGAGTGAGGGTGGCCTCCAGGATTTTGAGTCGGACCCAAAAGACGCTGCCCTGCACTTCCAGTGGGAGGATGCGGACTACGGGTAGGGAGCTACCCCCCTTGCGCAGTTGACGCTTGAGGTCACGCGGGCCCACGACTTTGATGGTGTAGTGCCGCCGCGTATCGGGCAGGACCGTCGCGATACTCGCGTCGCTCATGACGTAGAGCGTACTCGAAGCCCGTTTTTTGGTTTTCAGGCCCCGGACGTACTCGGTAAGTACGAAGCGGTACAGGTTCGTCGAATCGGCAGTGGTGGTATTGAGACGGACTTGAGCGGGGAGAACGTTGACGCCAAAGAAGAGCAGGCAGCACCCGAGCAGGCAGGGAATGTGGTAGTTCATGATACAATCGTTAGATGGAAAACCTTCAGGTGGGCAGTCCAACAGAAGATAAGACTAAAAACCGTAGCATGCCAGTTTCCCTAGTGGATTTCACTACCTTTGCCGCAATCAACAAACACCACGCTATGCCACGCGAAATTGATGCCTTGGGGGCTTACTGCGAACGGTGGAGCACGGCACAATCGACGCTCCTCCACGAATTGGAACGCGAGACGCACCTCAAGACCCTGGCCCCGCAGATGATGTCGGGGCACCTACAGGGCCGGCTCCTGAGTCTGCTGAGCCAGTTGTGCCAACCCCGGGTCATCCTAGAAGTTGGGACTTTTACGGCCTACGCTACGCTCTGCCTCGCCGAGGGCCTTCCTCCCGGGGGCAGGCTCCACACCATCGAGGTCAACGAGGAGCTGGCCTACCTCATCCGCAAGTACATCCGGCGGGCGGGTGGGGAGGATCGCATCCAATTGCACCTCGGCGACGCAGCGGAGCTCATCCCCCAAATCGAGGGGGATTTTGACCTGGTCTTAATCGCCGCGGGGAAAATGGAATACGCCCGCCACTACGACCAGGTGATCGACCGGCTGCGGCCGGGGGGGATGCTCCTGGCCGATACCGTCCTG
>CALCCH010000633.1 GCA_937899855.1 uncultured Saprospirales bacterium
AAAGAGTCGCCAAATCCCCGCGATGAGTAAGGCCAAGCCATTGGTGGGTACGTAATCGCTCACAAAACCGCTAAAGACGACCTCCGCAAAACCCGCGCCTCCGGGAGTGGGGCTAAAGGCCATGATCACGAACATGGTCTCCAGTCGGGCGTAGAGGCGAAATTGGGTCATAAAGTCGAGCGAAGTCGACTCGACGAAGGCGATGATCAGACAGTTTAGCAACAAAAAGCGACAGGACCAGGCCGTGGCCGTACTCAGAAAGGCTCCGAGGTGGAAGGACCAATTGTGTCGGACGATTTCTTTGGAAGCAATGATGATGTTGTTCCCCAGTTCGATGGCTTGTCGGCGGTACCGCTTGAGCCACTTGATTTTGGTAAATCCAACCAGCAGGCGCTTTAGGCTATTGGGATTGATCAGCAAGCCGTAGAAGAAGAGGCTGCCGTAGGACAACATCAGGGTATAGGCAAAGAGAAAGGTATAGCCCCAACCGTCGGTAAAGCTCAGGGCAGTCATCCCCGGCCGGATGATGCTGGGGCCGAGCAGGGCGATGAGAATGGGTAAGGTGCCCACAAAAAAGATGGTGTCCAGAATGGCGGTGTAAATCACCAGGGTCGCCGTCTTGGCGGTTGATAACTTTTCCTGAGCCAACACTACCAGCGCCACCGCCGATCCCCCCACACTGGTCGGAGAAACCGCCGAGCTAAACTCCCAGATGAAAATCAACTCGATGCATTTGAGCCAACTGAACGCCCCCTCGGTAATAATGCGCAAGCGGGTGGCGTAGGCCAAATGGCGTACCACCAAGAGAGTGAGCGAGGCCAGCACCCAAAAGGTGACGTGGCGGTTCCAGGAGATATTGGCAAAGTCCTCGGGATCAAACTGTTTCCAGAAAAGATAAGCCACCACCCCGATTCCCAGTAGGATGGGAAGAATGATTCGCGAAACCCGGATGGAGCGCAGCACCTCTTGTTGTTCCTCCGTAAATTCTTCGTGCAATTCGGGTTTCACTGAGTAAGGAGCGTTTTGATTTTCCGATGGTGAAGATAATTAAAAGCCAACAATTATGAGTGGCTCTCCAAAATATCAACTACCTTGAATTGGAAACAAATCCGCATGGAGGAAAGATTACGCCGCTGGCGCCTAATTCTGGGAAAAAAATCTGATCCGCAGGGAGAACATACCCTCGAAGGCGAGGCCCAGGGCATGGATGATGTGCTCGACGCCCTCTACGATGCAGAAAGACAGGGGGGCCTCGGTAGTTCTTCTCCAACGGTCAATCGTTGGTTGGGCGACATCCGCAAATACTTCCCCTCCTCCGTAGTACAAGTCATGCAAAAGGACGCCATGGACCGCCTGGGACTGGAGCAAATGCTACTCGAACCCGAATTGCTCGAATCGGTCGAACCCGACGTACAACTGGTGGCCACCCTCCTCTCGCTCAATAAGGTAATGCCCGCCAAGACCCGCCAGACCGCTCGGGACGTGGTAGCCAAAGTGGTCGCCGAACTGGAGAAAAAACTCCGCAACCCCCTGCGCGAAGCCATCGAGGGCAGCATCAGCCGCGCCGTCCGCAACCGACGCCCCCGCTTCAAGGAAATCGATTGGAACCGCACCATCCGCCTCAATCTCAAACACTACCAGCAAGAACACCAGACCATCATTCCCGAACAACTGATGGGCTACGGCCGCAAGGGACAGTCGCTGCGCCACGTCATCCTCCTGATCGACCAGAGTGGTTCGATGGCCACCTCGATGATCTACGCAGGTGTACTGGGCGCCGTGATGGCCTCCCTCCGCTCCGTCAAAACCCACCTGGTGGTTTTCGATACCGCCGTCGTCGACCTTACCGAACAACTCGACGATCCCGTCGAATTGCTCTTCGCCACCCAGCTCGGTGGGGGTACCGACATCAACCGGGCGATGGCCTACGTCCAGACCCTCATCAGCAAGCCCGCCGATACCATCCTCGTATTGATCAGCGACCTGTACGAAGGCGGCAACGAAAACGAATTGTTCCGCCGCATCCACCAGGTCCACCAATCGGGGGTACAGCTGATCACCCTACTCGCCCTGAACGATCAGGGAGCACCGATGTACGACAAGAGCAACGCCGCCAAATTGGCCCAGCTGGGCCTCCCGGCCTTTTCCTGTACCCCGGGGCTTTTTCCCAATCTCATGGCCGCGGCCATTCAGAAGGAATCCATCCACAACTGGATGGCGCGCAACGGTGTCGTGGCGCGTTGAGCTTTTGAACGGGCCCTCAGGAACTGGAAAAGCCCAAGGCCTCGCAGCAAAGATCGTAGCTACGGACCCGCGGTCGGTATTCCGACTGCTCGCCGAGCGAGCTACGGGCCCAGCCCTCCTGCTGGGCTAAACAAGCCATCCAGTGAACGATATCTGAATGATCGACAAAGTAGCCCTGGCGCAGGAGGTAATCACGGACCTCCCGCGGCGTCACCCGCGCCTGCATTTGCAGCAGCGTCCGCGCGGCGTGACGAATGGTTTTGACGTCAGGTAAGGGCATTGGGGAATAGTGCTTAGACATAGTATGAGTGGTCTTTTGGTCGCAGTTGGGGCGTACCAAAATGAGAAATATAAAGCCGTCGACAATTAGTTTGATCTTCTCACAAGATAAGCAATCGCCAGAAAAATTTACAATTATTTGCGTATTATTTCAACAATATTCACTTTATCGTGGCTAAAATACGCAAATTACTTACAACTATTGCGAATCAACTGGGCGTAAAAGCGGATGAGTCCCCGGTAGTTTTCCACGCTGAGCCGTTCGTTGGTTCCGTGGATCCGAGGAAGATCACGGTGTTGGACCTGGACGGGGGAAAAGCGATAGACGTTCTCGGCGAGACCGGTATAGTGGCGACTGTCCGTACCACCAACCATGAGCGCTGGGGCAATGACGGTATGGGGAAAAACTTCGCGGGCGGTTTTTTGCAGGACCCAGAAGCCAAAATCGGAAGTGGAAGATACGGGGGAAGGATCGCGATTGGCCAGGGATTCGGTCGGGGTCACGGTGATCCGAGGATCGGCGATGAGGTCGCGCACCCCCTGTGTCACGCTGGTCATGCTTTCGCCGGGGAGGATGCGGAAATTGACGGTGGCGGTCACGCGGGTGGGCAGTAGGTTTTCGGTCATCCCGCCGCTGATGATGGTGGGAGCGGTGGTGGTCCGGATGGTGGCGTAGGTAGAGGGCTTAGCGGCCAATTGTTTTTTGAGGAGGCCACCGAAGAGCCAGAGGTTGGCAAAGAGGGCTTGGTAGGGTTGATCCATCTCCGGGCCGACGTAGCGAAACAGCTCCGCCGTGGGCCCGTCGATCCGGGCGGGGAAGGGCTCGGTGTCGAGGCGGTGGAGGGCACTACTCATGATCCCAATCGCGGTTTCGGTGGGAGGCATGGAGGAATGACCGCCTTCCTCGATGGCCAGTTGGAGTTCGAGGGTCAGGTAACCCTTTTCCGCCGTCCCGATCAGCGTCACCGGAGCGGCCAGCCCCGGCAGGGCCTCTTCTAGGATGAGCAGCCCTTCGTCGAGAATGTATTCGAACTCGATGCCCTGCTGGCGAAAACGACGGGCGATGGCCTGAGCGCCAAACGCCCCCCCCACCTCCTCATCGTGCCCAAAGGCCAGGTAGACGCTCCGCTCGGGATGGTAGCCTTCCGCCAGCAAGGCCTGGATGGCTTCGAGCATACCCAGGGCATTCATCTTATCATCCATCGTACCCCGCCCCCAGACAAAGCCTTCGGCCTCCACTCCTCCAAAGGGTGGCTGCTGCCACTCCGCACGCGTACTTTCTTCTACGGGAACGACGTCGAGGTGCGCCAAAAATAAAATGGGGCGCAGCTGACTGTTCTTACCCGGCCAGTGGTAGACCCGACTGAAAGCATTTACCCGGTAGTGTTCGAGCTCGCGGTGCAGATCGACAAAGTTGCTATCCAAGAAAGCGTGCAACTGTTCAAAGGCGAGGCTGTCCACCCAGTCGGGATGGGAGATGGTGGGAATGCGTACCGAGGCGGCAAAACGCTGGACGGCGCGGTCGGCGACCGGCAGGACTTCGACGGCGGGGAGGCTGATTTGTCGGGAAGAGAAGCGCAGAGATTGTAAGCCAATCAGGCCCAGCAAGATGGCGAAGGTGAACAGGAGGGTTCGAAGAAGCAGGCGCCGCAGTTTTTTCATATCAGCTACTCACCTCCATTTCCTGGAAGATACGCCGGATACGGAGGATCAGTTCGTTGGGTTTGAAAGGCTTGGTAATAAAATCGGTGGCCCCCCGGCGAAAAGCTTCGAGCACGATATCGTCGTGCTCGAGGGCGGAGATCACGATCAGTGGTAGCGGGCTTTTCAGGTCCTGTCGAACGTACTCGATCAGTTCCAGCCCACTCACGTGGGGCATCATGACATCCAGGACGACCAGGTCGGGGTTTTCCTCCTTGACCTTGGTCAGGGCTTCCTGACCATCTTTAGCCAGCGTAACGCTAAAGCCTTGTTTGCGCAAACGGAATTCCAAGGCGGTTAGCATGATCTCTTCATCTTCACAGATCAGAATTTTCATGGATGTACTTTAGGACTTGCCCGGAGGCAATTAGGTTTGTGGATTGGGTGTAGTGTAAAGATATAAAGAAAAATTGAAATGGGTACTAGCCCCAAATAAAGCGTCCGCTCCGGAGGGTACCCGGGGCGGACGCTTGAGATGCTTCGTGGGAAAACGAGGGAAGCGGAGGTGTTTAGCAACGTTCTAATTCGGCGCGCAACTCGTCCAGGGCCTTGGGAGCCAGCGATTGGAGATTGGCCATCAGAACGGGAACTTGATCGAGATGTTGGCGATCCTTGGCGTAGAGCTCAATGTTTTTGTTGGACTCGGTCATCACCTCGTTGCCAACAAAGGCCAGGGTAGATTTCATCTTATGGCTTACCGAGCCCAATTCTCCCCATTCCGCATCCCGGGTCAGTTTTTCCATCTTCTCCAACTCCGTTGGCAGCTCATCCAGCAACATGTCGATCATCACCTTTTTCATCTCTGCATCGCCGTCCGACATCATATTCATGTAGTCGAGGTTGATGTAAGAATAGGCTTGATCATTCATCGGTTTTGTTATTTCGATTGACATATTTTACAATTTTTTGAAATAATTGTTTAGGCTCAAAGGGCTTCAATACAAAATCATCCATGCCGTACTGACGGAATTTTTGATCCTTGGAGATGTGGGCGTGGGCCGTCATCGCCAGGATGGGAATCGCCGCCACGGCGGGGGGCATGTGTGTACGGATGTACTCCGTTGTCTCGTAGCCATCCATAATTGGCATTTGAATATCCATCAAAATAATGTCGAACAATTCTTTTTCCAGAATCTCCGTAGCAATCTTTCCGTTATCCGCAATGGTCACCTGAATGTCGTTCCACTTCCGCTCCAGGGTCTTGCGCGCCACCATCTGATTCATCTTGTGATCCTCGACGAGCAACAGGCGAATCGGGCGGTCCTGATCGACTTCCAGGTTCTCCTCCACCGCTGGCGACACGACGGTCTGGCTGGCTTCTCCTTTTTGGAAAGGCAACTCAAAGAAAAAAGTGGAGCCCTCTCGCAAAACGCTGGTCGCCCCAATTTCTCCTCCCTGCTGCGCCACCAAGTTCTTGGCAATCGACAAGCCCAAACCCGTACCTTCGTACAAGCGCTCTTTCTGACGGATGCGAGTAAAGGTATCAAAAACCGCTCCTAACTTGTCTTCGGGAATGCCAATCCCCGAATCCTGAACCTCAAACCGCAGGCGGACCCAATCCTTGGTCTCGGTCAGCAAACGAACCCGTACCCGTACAAAACCCGCATCGGTAAACTTGACCGCATTGCCCACCAAGTTGTACAAAATCTGGTTGAGCCGCAGCTTGTCCCCGATCAGAACCGGACACACCTCGGGGCTGATGTCGAGTTGGAAGTCCAAATCCTTTTCCTTGATCTTGTAGCGCATCACCTTCTCCATGTTGTCGAGCAACATGGGCAACTCGAAAGCTTTATTCTCAAAGACGATCTTGCCATTCTCCAGGGTCGAAATCTCCAGGATGTCGTTGATGATACCCAGTAGGATTTCGGAAGACTGCTTGATCGAAGAAATGTAATTGTGTTGCTCCTCGTTCAGATCGGTTTGGATCACGAGGTTGCTCATCCCCAGCACGGCGTTCATCGGCGTCCGCATTTCGTGGCTGATACTGGCGATAAACTGCTCCTTCATCTTGGCCGAACGCTCGGCCACGTCGCGGGCTTTGCGCAGCTCCTCGGCCTGCTTCTGCTCCGTCAAATCGCGCAGCACCGCATTGTAGCCCTCCAGGTCACTCGACTCGGGGATGGTGGCGGTAATTACGCAGTGACGCTCGTGACCATCCTTGCGGCGGATGGTGAATTCAAAATCCTTGACGACCTTCTGGCTGCGCAGCAATTCCAAGAACAAATCCCGCCGCTCGTCGGGCACATACAGTTGATGCACGTCCATCTCCGCCAATTCCGCACGGCTGTAACCAAACAGCTCCGCCGTAGAATCATTGAAGTCGATAAAATGGCCGTCAAAAGTACAGATGTAAATCGCATCTTTCGACTGGGTAAACACCTCTTGGTAACGCTCCTGGCTCTTGATCATGGCCTGCTCGGCCAACTTGCGGTTGGTGATGTCCTGTACAATGCCGTGGATGACGACCTTACCATTGATCGACGTCTGGAGCTTGCATTCGATAAAAGCGTAACGCCGGGTACCATCCTCGCGATGAACCTCGATGTCCTTGTTGAGCTTGCCCTCCGGCATCATCTGTTCCTTGAGGATACAGAAAACGTGAAAGGGATGATTGGGATCCTGAATGTCTTCGTAGGTAAATACCGTCTTGCGGGGCGTGTAGCCAAAGATCCGGTAAATTTCATCCGAGGCGGTAAACTCACAGTGGTGGGCATCGAGGACCCAGTTGCCGATGTGGGCGATGCGTTGGGTTTCTTCCAAGCGCTTGAGTACACTGTTCCGTTCGATCGAATAGCGCAGCGACTTGGCCAGCAATTCCGCATCGAAAGCCCCCTTAATCAGAAAATCCTGGGCGCCCGCCTTCACCGCATTGATCCCCAAGCTCTTGTCGGAAAGTCCGGTGAGCACGATGACGTTGTTGTCGGGATATTTTTCCAACAAGCGCTCCAGCGTCTCGAAGCCCCGGCTGTCGGGCAGGGTCAGGTCGAGCAGGATGGCTGCGTAATTGCCTTCCGCCAGGGCGGCCAGCCCGTCGTTGAGGGTGGTCCGATTATCAATCTTGCAGTGTAGCAAATCGGATTCGCCCAGGAGCAGTTCGACCAGACGCGCATCACCGGGATTGTCCTCGATGAGCAGGATGTGGTTGAAAGACTCTACGTGATTTTGTTCGTCGGGCATGGCGGTTCTTTCCGTGGTACTGGAGCTGGAGAAGCCGAATCGATTTTCGCTAAAGTATTGATTATTCAAGGCCGAAGGATTGTAGCGTTCGTAATGGGAATATTCAATGGAATACTTAGCAAAAAGTTGACCAATTTACGAAAGCCCCCGCAAAGCAACAAGCCCTCAACACTACTTGCGCGGTAAAAAGGCAAAGTTCGCTCCCGCCTCGGTGATCAGAAACAAACAGACAAAGGCGGTGGGATCTTTGTACACCTCGCGAAAATTCTCGATCCGATCGGCCGTAATCAGGCCTTTGGTAGCAAATTCTTCTAGGGAGGAGGCGTTGAACGACCACTCGTTGGCCGGACGCTCAAGTAGGGGCAGGCCAATGGCAATTTCGCCTTTGTAGGTCACGAAGATGGGGTATTTGGACACTTCCTGATCTAGGATGGTATCGGCTGCCTTGGCGAGGGTCGGGACCCAGGGGGTCAGTTCGTTGGCCAGTTGTTCGTATGCGTTCATAGTTTGGCGTCGGAGGAATTAAAAGGGGGCCCAGAGGTGGTTCAGTTCGTCGAGGCGTGTTTTCCAGGCCGGGGTGGGCCGCAGGCGGAGCAGGGCCACCGTTTCGATGTGGTGGGTGTGGGGAAACATATCGACGGGTTGGACCTTGACGACCTCGTATTTTTCTTTGAGTGCGATCAAGTCGCGAGCCTGGGTGCCGGGATTGCAGCTGACGTAGACGATCCGGGGAGCGGCCAGCTTGAGCAACAATTTGACCACCCGGGGGTGCATCCCCGCACGGGGCGGATCGGTGATTACGAGGTCGGGCTTACCGTGCTCTTCGGCAAACGCGTCGGTCAAGATATTCTTGACATCCCCCGCGTAAAAAACCGCATTGTCGACCCCATTGCGCTGGGCATTGTCGATGGCGTCTTCAATCGCCGGCGCCACCTCTTCGATGCCTACTACCTGCCGGCAGCGACTGGCGATGTACAGGGCGATACTACCGATGCCGGTGTAGAGGTCGTAGACGTTTTCGGTGCCCCGCAGCTCGGCAAATTCTACCACCTTGTCGAACAGGCGAACGGCCTGATTGGTATTGGTTTGGAAAAAGGATTTGGGTCCAATGCGGAAGCGCACTTGGCCGAGGTCCTCCTCTACGTAGCCCTTGCCGTAGTAAGTCTGGATGGGCAGGTCGAGGATAAAGTCATTTTGCTTTTCGTTGATGCAATAGTGGAGCGAGGTCACCTCCGGCAGACGTTCGAGTAAGCCATCGAGGTAGGCCCGCCGCTGGGTCTCGTCTTCGCGCCCGAAGGAGGCGATGATCATCACCTCATTGAGGCTGGTGATGCGCATCATGATGTGACGGACAAAGCCGGTGTGATCGCGCATGTTGTAAAACTCCAGCCCCAGTTCGATGGCCAGGGCCTTGGCGGTATTGCGAATTTTGTTGGAAGGCTCCTGCTGTAAGAAGCAGTGTTTGATGTCGACGATTTTGTCAAAAGCGCGGGCCCGGTGGAAGCCCAAGACGTCCTCTACATTGGAGGTCTTGCTGGCGATTTCTTCCTTGGTCAGCCAGCGGCGATTGGAAAAGGTAAACTCCAGTTTGTTGCGGTAGTACGTCGTCTTGAGGCTGGGGAGGATGGGTAAAAACTCGCCAACCTCCACCTTGCCGATCCGGATGAGGGCATTCATCACCACATCCTGCTTGTGCTTGAGCTGGCTTTCGTAGGCTAGGTTTTGCCACTTACAGCCCCCACAGGCCCCAAAATGCTGGCAAAAAGCATCGATGCGCTCTTCGGAATACCGGTGAAAATGACTGGGGAAACCCTCGCGAAAGCCCCGCTTTTGCTTGGTCACCACCACGTCGACCAAATCCCCGGGGACCGTGTTTTCCACAAACACCACTTGCCCCTCTGCATCGCGACCGACACAGCGCCCCTTGTCTGCCACACCCGTGATTTGAATCATGGGCAGGAGCTTTTTCTTTCCTTTTCTTGCCATATCTTATCTTAGTCCATTTACGAAGTGGGTAGAAAGTTAAGCCCTCAGCGAAGTACAAAGATAGCGAAATTGCCTTGCTCTTCGCTTCATTTGGCCAAAAAACACCCCCGGCACCCCCTAGCGGGTCAGTACGATGTAATCCTTGATCAGCGTCTTGAGGAAGCCAATTTTATCCTCGGGTACCCGCGGCAAATCCAGTTGCTGCTGAATGCGGGCCACCAGTTCGCGGACGATCTGCCGGTGGGCCGCATTGGGGTACTTGCGGTAGCGGGAGATGACCGCCTTGATCAACAACATGTCTTCCTCGCTCAGCCGACGCACCTCGGGGTACTGCGGTTCGTAATCCTCACGGGTATTGATTTTGAGGATGTCTTCCAGGCGAAAACGCAGGCTAAACTTGACGCGGATAACGGCCGTATTGGCGGTCATGTCGCCCAGTCGCTGCCGCTGGGCCGAGGCACTGATAAACAAAGTGGCCAGGGCACAGAAGGAGAGGAAAGTATCGATGAAGTGAAAAACCGCCCGGAGCAGGTAGTCACTCAGCCCGGGCTCCTGCCCGTCGAGCCGCACCACCTTGATGCCCATGGCCCGTTTGCCCCAGGATTGACCATCCGCCCACACTTCGGACAACAAGTGGTAGGCGATAAACATCACCAGGGGCAGGGCCAGAATGACGGAGAAGGCCCAACCGTCTGCCAATCCACCTACGGTGTTGAAAAATAGGGTAAAAAGGGAAGCGTAGACGATCGTAATGATCACGGCGTCGATGAGGAAGGCCAGGAAGCGCTCCCACAGCGTGGCCAGTTCGTATTCAATGGTGACGTTTTGGGTCGTTCGGATCTCAATCGTTCGCATAAGGACGGTAGTGGTTTGGTACTTCGCTAGGGTTTGTTAAGGCTTTGTAAACGCATTAGAGCGACTTGTATTTGTACGAAAAAAATAATAAAATGGGACTTTGTCAATTGGGAGCCGCTAAAAAATTTTACTTTGCCTCCTTCATCCCATTCCAATGCGCGAAACGAGCTTCATCAAACAGAACAAGGAGAAGTGGAAAGAGTTTGAGTCGATCTTGGAGAAAAAAGATAAAGACCCGGATAAACTAAACGACCTTTTCATCCAGATTACCGATGATTTATCCTACTCCCGTACCTTCTATCCCAACCGCTCGGTACGGGTGTACCTCAACAATTTGGCGCAGCAGGTTTTCCACAGCATTTACAAAAATAAAAAGAGCCGTTTTAGTCGGCTGCTCTTCTTCTGGACCGACGAATTGCCCCAGTTGGTGTACGAATCGCGGCAGGCCTTTCGCCTGTCCTTCTTCACCTTTGTCCTGGCCCTGGCCATTGGGGCCCTGTCCAGCGCGATGGAGCCCGAGTTTTGCCGCGTCATCCTGGGCGACAGCTACGTCGACATGACCCTCGAAAACATCGAATCGGGCGACCCCATGGCGGTGTACAAAAGCGGGGGGCAGTTCAGCTCCTCCCTCGGCATTACCTTCAATAACGTTCGCGTGGCCTTTTTGACCTTCGTACTGGGCGTCTTTTTCATCGTCGGCGCCGTCGCCATTCTCATCAGCAATGGCATCATGGTGGGTGCCTTCCAATACTTTTTCTACGAGCAGGGCTTGCTCCGCGAAAGTGCCCTCACCATCTGGATGCACGGGGCCCTGGAGATTTCCGCCATCGTGATCGCGGGGGCGGCGGGCATCACCATGGGCATGGGCCTGGTCTTTCCCGGTACTCTCACCCGCCTCAAAGCCTTCCAACTCTCCGCCCGACGAGGGCTCAAAATCATGATCGGCATCACCCCCATCATCATCCTGGCGGGCTTTATCGAAGGCTACCTCACCCGCTACACCGAAACGCCAGACTGGATTCGAGCCATTTTTATCCTCTCCTGCTTTGCCTTCATCATCAGCTACTTCGTCATCTACCCCGTCCAAAAAGCCCGTATGGGCTTCCGCCCCAACTTGGGTAGCCGGGGCCTGGGAGCCGACCAGCACAAAAGCGTCAAAGTCGGCCAGATCTTTACCATCGGCGAGTTGTTTTCGGATATCTTCCTACTGTTTCGCAAACACCTCCGGCCCCTCCTCCTCAGTGCAGCGGGAGGCGCCGTGCTGTACTGCCTTTGTGTCTTTCCCTTTGTCCCGCTGGGAGCCGACGAGCCCTTCCGCATCCACGGCCTGGAAGACCTTTTGGCCCTCACCAGCATGACCCAGTTTTTTGCCGAACCCGACCTCTACCAAACCTACGCCGCCAACTGGATCCAATACACCCTCGTCTGCTACGTCAGCCTCTACCTCGTGTACCGCGAAGTAGAGGATGCCAACCGCCAACGATCACTCCTGGACGTTGTCAAAATCGGGCTGGTCTGCCTTTTACTGGTCCTCTTTTTTAGCCTCACCGGTGGGCTGGGGCCCCTCCTCTTCTTACTGGTAGCCCCGGTCACCCTAATCTGGATGTACACCTTCATCAGCGAAGGGCGTTCCTGGATGGCGGGCCTGTCGCGTTCGTTCACGCTCTTGCGCAGCCACTTTGGTCGGGTGCTGGGCCTATCGACCCTACTGGGCATCCTATCGCTGGTCCTTTTTTCAATTTTACACTCTTCCCTACTCTGGCTTTACGTCGAGATGGTCACCTGGAATTTTTCGGTCGAGTCCGAATTGGCGCTCCGGCTCCAAACAATAATCGCTACCTTTATTGGGGTCTTTATGCTGGGGCTGATGGCCGAGATATTTTTACTCGGAATGGCCCTACAATACTACACCCTCCTGGAAATCCACGAGGCGCCACACCTGCTGGATCGCATCCAACAGATCGGTACGCGCCAACGCATCCAGGGACTGGCCAAAGAGTACTAAACAACAATCACCGATGCCCAAGCTACTGTTCTACCTCCTGCTGCTGTCGAGCTTCCTCCTGGGGAACGGGCGCTGCCTCGTGGCGCAGGACTACGGTGAGGACGGGGACTACGGGGAAATCTACCCCCGGGAGGTGTACTACCAATCCGAACAAAACCGGCGCAACTTTTCCGAAGATCAATGGCGCGAAACCATCGAAGGCCTCGATTACAGTCGGCAGGTGCGGGGCGAGCGGCAGGAAGACGAAAACTTTTTTACCGACGGCAATACCAATCGCGGCACCGACCGCCGCTACGAGGAACAGAACCGGGGGGGCACCTCGGCGGTTTGGGCGACGATCTTTAAATTTTTGGCCATCGCCATTGCGGTGGGAGTCATGGCCCTCTTGATCGCCCGCGTGCTGGGCCCGGAGGGATTGGGCAAGCCTCGGAGCCGACGCTTTGCCACCGAATTGGGTACGATCGACGTAGAACAGATCGAAGAAAACATCCACGAGTCGGATCTCGAACGCTATATTCACCAAGCCATTGCCCAGGGTGACTACCGGCTCGCCGCTCGCTTGTACTACCTCGCCATCATCAAGGAATTGTCCCTCCATGAAGCCATACAGTTGAAGCGGGACAAGACCACCCGCGACTACCTCCGCGAGATGGAGGGCCATCCGCTGCGCGCCGAATTCCGCGCCCTCCCCCTAGTCTTCGAACGCATCTGGTACGGTGACCGCGCTTTGGAAGAGGCGGACTTCCCACTACTCCAAGCACGTTTTGAACAACTTTTACAGGCTACCAAAAAGACCACGGCCCCAACGGCCCGCTAAATAAATTATGAACGACCGTCGACCATTTATCATCTTTGGAGTGGGCGCACTTTTGCTGCTGCTGTTCTTCCTGTTTATCCGCCAGGGAGGACGACGCTTCAATTGGATGGAGACCTACCAAGAAGACAGTCGGGAGCCCTACGGTACGATGGTCATCTACGACTTGTTGGAGGATTATTTTCCCGGTGAAGAATGGACCAAAATCGAGCAGCCGCTGGGAAAAGGTTTGACCGATACCGTTCCCGTGGGCAATTACGTCTTCATTGGCGAAGCCGTTTATCTGGACTCGGCGAGTCTGAGCCAGTTGCTCCGTTTTGTGGAGCGGGGGGGCAATGCCTTTATCTCCAGTAAGACCGTTCCCTACGACCTGATGTTCGAGGTGTACTACCAAGCCTGCAACGACCATTACTGGGACGATTACAGTCAGCAAATCGATACCTTCGCCAGCCTCAACGTCGCCCATCCCGACCTCGCCGACAGCCTCGGTTTTGATTTCAAGTACCTCTACTACGGCGAAGTCCAACCCTACGACTGGCACTACATCGACAGCATGTACTTTTGCGATGAGGCCTACAGTATGGTGGAGTAGGGGGCTTACCAGGGGACGGGAGGCGAAGCATACGTCGAATTTGCCAAGATGCCGCTGGGGGAGGGCAATTTTTACCTGCACACCACCCCCCTAGCGTTTACCAATATCCAACTGCTCGACGAGCTGGGCCTGACCTACAGCGAGCAGGTGTTTTCGCACCTGGAAGACGGTCCCATCTACTGGGATGCGTACAGCGCAACCTCAGAACGGGTGGGGCGGCGGCGCAACCAAGCGGCGGGGTTTGGGGAGGACAGCCGTCCCTCACAAGGGCCGCTGCAATACATTCTCAGTCAGCCGAGTCTGCGCTGGGCCTGGTACCTCATCCTGGCCCTGGGCCTGCTTTATTTCCTATTTCGCGCCAAACGCCAACAACGGGTCATTCCCGTACTGGAGGCCAATACCAATACCTCACTGGCCTTTATCGCCACCATTGGTCGCCTCTATTTCCTACAGAACGATCACCGCAAGCTGTCCTTACAAAAGGTCCGGCTGTTTCGCAACTACATTCGCGAACGCTATCACCTGACGATCAGCCCGGAGGAGGAAAGCTTCGTGCCCAAATTGGCGGCCCGCTCGGAGGTAGCCGAGCAGCTCCTCCAAAAAATTGTCCTGATGAGTAAGAACATCACGGGCTCTTCTTTTGTCTCTGAAAAAACGATGGTTGAGTTTCACCAAACGCTCGACCGGTTTTATAAAACCTGCAAATAATTGCCTTCATGAATACCGACGAACACAACGAGCTTCCCGAGGAAACGCCCCCCATTCCCACTCCCCCACCACCCAGCCCCGCCGACTGGCAAAGCAACCGGCTGGACCTCAGCGTGGTCACCGACACCGTTGATCGCATCCGCGCGGAGCTCCAAAAAGTCATTATCGGTCAGCACGAAACGGTAGACCTGCTGCTGGCCGGGCTCTTTACCAGTGGGCACGTCCTGATCGAAGGGGTGCCGGGAATCGCCAAGACCCTGACCGCCAAGCTGCTGGCGCAGACGATGGAGGCTGGCTTCTCCCGGATTCAATTTACCCCCGACCTCATGCCTACCGATGTGGTGGGAACAACCGTTTTCAACCTCAAGACCTCAGAATTTTCTTTTAGCCAGGGGCCCATCTTTTCCAATATCATTCTGATCGACGAGATCAATCGCTCCCCCGCCAAGACGCAGGCGGCCCTCTTCGAGGTGATGGAAGAGTATCAAGTGACGATGGATGGTACCACCTACCCCATGGATTTTCCCTTTTTCGTAGTGGCTACCCAGAACCCCATCGAACAAGAAGGCACCTACAAACTGCCCGAGGCGCAGCTCGACCGCTTTCTCTTCAAGATCAATATGGAATACCCCAACCTCGAAGAAGAAAAGGCCATCCTATACCGCTTCCGCAAAGATTTTCGAATCACGCAAAGCGACCAGGTGGCCAAGGTTTGTGAGGTCGAGACCATCCGCCAGTGCCGCGATCTGATCGAGCAGGTGCTCATCAAGGACGAATTGCTCGACTACATCGCCAACATCATCTACGATACCCGCAACAATGGCGACCTCTTTTTGGGGGCCTCCCCTCGGGCCTCACTGGCCATCATGAAAGCCTCCAAAGCCATGGCCGCCATGAACGGCCGCGACTTCGTAACGCCCGATGATATCCAGGCCGTGGCCTACCCCGCCCTCAACCACCGCGTTATCCTTACTCCCGAACGCGAGATGGAAGGCTACACCAGCCGGGAAGTCATCAACGACATCATCCAAAAAATCGAAGTGCCCCGGTGAAAAACCTCTACCTCAGCAATCGCTTCTTTCTCCTCTTCGGAGCCATCGCCGGACTCTTCGTCCTCAGCTTTTCGCTGGACTTTTTGTTCCCCCTCATCCAGACCCTCTTCGTACTGGCCCTCGTCTTACTCGTCGTCGATGCCCTCCTGCTTTTCCGCCCGGGCCTCCAACTCGATATCCAACGACGCACCCCCAAGGTGTTCTCCCTCGGCGATCACAATGTGGTACACATCCGATTGAAAAACTTTTCCTCGCTCCGCCTGTCCGTCGAGGTAATTGACGAACTGCCCGTACAGTTTCAAAAACGCGATTTTAGCATCCAACTCAACATGTCTCCCAACACGGAACACGAGTTGCACTACGATCTGCGACCAACCACCCGGGGGGAGTATCGCTTCGGATCAGTCAATGTGTTTGTCAGTAGTTTTTTAGGCTTGCTGCGGCGGCGATTCCGACAAGAGGAAGCACTGGAGGTACCGGTTTTTCCTTCCATCATCCAGATGCAGCAATTCGAGCTTCGCGCCTTCGATCGCCTCACCTTACAGACCGGCATCAAAAAAATTCGCCGACTCGGGCACAGCTACGAATTTGAACAGATCAAGAACTACGTCCGCGGCGATGATTACCGCAGCATCAACTGGAAGGCCAGCAGCCGCCGGGCCCAGCTGATGGTCAACCAGTACGAAGACGAACGGGCCCAGCAGGTGTATTCCATCATCGATAAGAGCCGGGCCATGAAGTTGCCTTTCGAAGGCCTGAGCCTGATGGACTACGCCATCAATACCAGTTTGGCCATTTCCAACGTAGCCCTCCAGAAATACGACCGGGCCGGGCTACTGACCTTTTCCGACACCATCGGCACCACCCTCAAAGCCGACCGCAAGGTCAACCAGTTGAGCAAGATTCTCAACGCACTGTACAAAGAAAAGGAACGCAACCTGGAGGCCAACTACGAATTGCTCTACCACGCCGCGCGCAAACTGATCAAGGGACGCAGCCTACTCCTGCTGTTTACCAATTTTGAAAGCGCCTACGCCCTCGAACGGGTCTTACCCATCCTCCGGCGGATCAATAATTTGCACCTATTAGTTGTCGTCTTTTTTGAGAATACGGAAATCAAAGACTTTGTCAAAAGTACCGTCGATACGACGGAGGGCATTTACCACCAGACCGTGGCCCAGCAGTTTATCGCCGAAAAGGCCGCCATGGTGCACAAGCTGCGCCAGTACGGCATTCAAGCCGTCCTCACCAAACCCGAGGACCTCACCGTCAATACCATCAATAAATACCTGGAGTTAAAATCGCGCGGACTGATCTGAGAAAGGGATTTAGAAGTGATATTCTACCCCCAGTCCCAAGCTAAAGACCGTCCGTCGTTCGCGCAGCAGGTAAGCCTCCTGACTGAGGTCGAGCGGAAATTGGTAGCGTGGAGCAGCGAAAAAAGTCCAGCCCTGCGGCAGCTCGTAGGCCAGCTTGGCCCCCAGCATCGGAACGATCCGGCCGCGTAGTCCAAAATAATCCTGCGCATCTTCCCCCAAGTCGTACAGGTCCGGTTCCGGCTCCGAGCCGACGTCCAGATTCAAGCCCGCTACCGCCCCCGTACGGCGCAACCACACGTTGACCAAAACCCCACCTTCGGCACTGAGCGACCAAGCCGACCACCGATAGCGGTAGCCCAGCAGCAGGGGCACTTGGAGGAGGTGATCGTAATTGTACCGGCGGCGGGTCAGCTCGTGAATCTGACGTTGGGGGGTAGGACCGTACACGAAGGTCGTGTCTCCGGTAGCGGCATTGACTTCCAATCGTTGCAGGCCATTGTAGTTGATGGTGTCGATGCTTTTCTGATCCGACCACTCAAAGCGGCTGGCCGAGCGGGTGTATTCCAGCCCGAGTTGCCAGTACCAGTGGTGGCGGGGATGGCGCCACTGGAGGTAGACCCCTCCCCGCAGCGTCTCCAAATCGGTTTCGGTCGCAGCGCGCAGATCGCGGTAGCTCGCGCCCGCTTCGCCACGGGTCCGCAACTGTCGAGGACTCGCTCCCGGCCCAAAGTACAAACCCAATCCCCAGGGGCTGGGGCTGTTGGGAGGAGGAGGGGGCAAGGGGCGAAGTACCGACGGTATCTGCGCTTGCCAGGGCAGGGGATTGATCCGCCGTTCGAGCGGCATTAGTGCTTGCGGTAAAAGTGGAGCCGTCCGCTCCGTTCCGTTAGGCTTGGTCCCGTCCTCGTTGCCTACGGTCCTCGTTGGGGACTGGGTCGTCTCGGTTTGTTGGACTCCCTCCTCATCTTCGGGAGGCCCAAGAGCGGGAGCACTTTTGGGTACTATGGAGGACGTACCTACCCGCGAAGTGGGGGTAAAGGAACCGCTCGCTGTGGACGCCGACGCCGGTGCCCGCCCAGTAGATGTAACCGACGTTGCGGGGGCTGGTGGCGCCGGATCAAGCGGTGCTGCGCCACTGGGGGTGAGGATTGCCTCCGGCGGGTGGGGAACCACTGCGGAACCCGGGCCCGGGCCGGTCGTTCTCCCAAAGTCCACTGCGGAGGATCCCCAAACCAGGACCAGTCCCAGAAACAGCAGGCCCGAGCCCCCTAGCAAGTACCACCAAAAGACGAAGCGGCGGCGCTTTTTGGGATGCAACTGGGGTTCGATGTCGCGCCAGAGCGCCTCCGCATCGATGTCGGGGCGGTAGCCCTCAATTTTCTTTTGGGCGTCGGGATTAAGATCGGAAAAACTCATACCTCAATTTTTTTTTGACGCTTGATTCTTTGTTGTAGCCAGCGGCGCGCCCGAGCCAGTTGCGACCGCGAAGTACTGGCGCTGATGTCCAGTAGCTGGGCAATTTCTCGGTGATTGTAGCCTTCAATGGCGTACAGGTTAAACACGACGCGAAAGCCGTCGGGCAGCTCGCGAATCAGGGCGATCAGATCGGCCGTGGCGAGTTGGTCGTACACTTCGGGAGCGGTGGAGGCCAGTTCGGGCAGTTCCTCCCGGGGCAGTTCGCGGTGGCGATAACTTTGGCGGAGGTGTTGGAGGGCGGTGTTGACCGTGATGCGTTTGAGCCAGGCTTCGAAGGAGCCGGTGGGGCGGTAACTGGGGAGGTAGCGAAAGATTTGGATAAAAGCCTCCTGGAGCACATCCCGGGCATTGTCCCGCTGGCCGAGGTAGCGCTGGCAAATCCCCAGCAATTGGCTGGAGTAGCGCAGCACCAGTTCCTTCTGGCAAGCGGGACGTTGCTTTTGGCAGCCCAGGATGAGTTCGCGTTCGTTCAAAGGGTGAAGGTTTGTAACTTCTGCTTAATTCGTAACGGGTACGGCAAATTCGCCGGAGAAAGGCAAGTCATCGAAAGACGCCTGACTAGTTTCGAGATTCACCGTCCCCGAGAACAGACCCCGGACAATTTCTCCGCGCGTTCCCGAAAAGCTCCCCCGAACGATTTCTCCGAGGGTTCCCGTGTAATTGTCGAGGATGATTTCGGTAAGTTCCAGGCATTCTGGGTCGATCCCACTACAGCCCGTAGAGAGCGGCCCCGTACCGATGGATTGGAATTCCTGTCGGAGCGCAAAGGTCAGGACGTTGTCGTGATCGTAGGTGCCCCCACCATTGATTTGGTAAAGGGTCAGTTGGAAATCAATGCTACCAGTAGTAAAGAACAGTTGGGTGGGCCCGAGGGCTTGGATGTTGAC